>URYV01000011.1 GCA_900552285.1 uncultured Oscillospiraceae bacterium | reverse complement strand
AGGGAGTCGCCCTGTTTGCAGATAAATACCGCTCACAATATCTGAACGGAGGTAATGAGAAATGAAAAAACGACTGCCGCTCATCCTGGTTGCCCTGGCGGTTGTCCTGCTCCTCGCCCTGCCCTTTGCTGTTTGGGCGGCAAACACACCGGTGGAGCAGTTTGACCTGGAGCTGGGCAGGACCTACTGGTTTGACCTGTCGGAAAGCGGGATTCCCGGAACCGTGAACGACAAGCTGCCCGACCAAACGCTGCACTATGTGCCCTTCACCTACGCGGGCACCGTCAGCGCCTACACGCTTTTGCAGGCGGCGATACCGACGGAATCGGAAATGGAATACGAACATTCGTTGTTTATTTCCGAATACAACATCACGCACACCGTGTCGTGGAATGAGCTGAATAAGAAGGACCTGATTTTCCGAAATCTCACAGAGTATAACGGGGTGCCGTATTACATCCACGCCCCCTCGGGCGGAGCGCGTTACGACACCGGCCCCTTCAACAACGAGTGGCAGCGCATCTTCGAAAAGAATTCCGGGTTTATCAAAAACAGTTATGACATGGTCGAGGCAGACGGCATCGTCAGCACACAGGACTCGTGGTGCCAGGATACGAATCCGAATGCTACCAGGGAGTTCCGCGTCGTACGTTCAGGAGGCGGCTCCGGTTTCTATTCGTACCCTCCGGACAGAGCGACCAGGATGACAGCATACCGTCCGGTTCTGGAAATCGCGCTTGCCTACGGAATGGAGTACCCGCAGAACTACATGAAAGCCGTTACCCTGAACCTGAACGGCGGTAGTGTCGGCGGGAATACCGGTGACATCAGCATCGTCGTCAAAAACATCGAGGTGCTGGACCCCTCTTACCCTGCCGTTACCTTTCTCGCACCGACAAAGGAGGGACTGACCCGTCCCGACGGCAACACCGGCACCTATTTCATGTGGCGCGGAGACAACGGAGAACTTTACGCTCCCGGCGACGCGGTTCCGAACGAGGTGAACTCGCTTACGGCGCTCTGGGTAGAGCACGGCCACTGCGTCTGTGGTGGGGACGCGGACTTTGACGGGCATACCTCGCATACAGCGGTGGAATAGACGGCATGGGACAAAACCGACTCGCTCCCCACGACGGCGGGCAACTACTATCTCAAAAACGACATTCTCATCGACGGGCAGTTCGAAATCAATGAAAGTGTGAACATCTGTCTGAATGGAAAGAAGATCCGGGCGGGCAGCAGTATTCCGGAAAACCGGTATATGCTCACCGTGAAGGGAAGCAACGCACTGACCATTACCGATTGCGGAGGGAACGGCACCATCGTGGGTGCGGATACAAAAGGTATCTCCGTCACACAGGACGCGACCCTCACTATGTACGGGGGAACCATCCGGGACTTCCTGTGCGGCGTCGGGGTCAGCGGAACCTTCCGTATGACCGGCAATGCGCACATCACCGCCTGCCGGGAATCCGGCATTTCCCTGCACGGCGCATATGGAAGAGGCACGCAGGTCTACCTTTCCGGGAACGCCGCAGTGACGGACTGCGTTTCCTCCGCGAGCGGTTCCGGCGCGGGAATCCACATCAATTCGGGATCGACGCTCTTCCTTTCCGGCAACATCCGGTTCTCCGGCAACCGCTATCAGAACCCGGATACCGGGGAAACATGGGGAGATGACATTCTGATTGATTACGGTGCCATCTGGTCTTTTGTAAGCAACCCGAGGAAATATGAGTACCCGCCCGTCCGGATAAACGGGACCCTTGACAAGGACTTGCAGATCTCGTTCAATGTGGGATGGAATTTGCAGGAAGCCATGGCGACCAGAATCAAAACCAATCCCGTCCGGCTCATCGGGGGCGAAAACTACACACTGACAGCCGCCGACCTGACGCATTTTATCACTACGCGGAACGCATGGGAGGGTTATATCTTTGCCTATGACGAAGAAACCTCCGGGATCGTCATGCGACTTGACCACTACCACTGCGTCTGCGGCGGGAATACCGCTGTCGGCGACCACACGTCGCACATCGACATGGGCTGGGCACCGTGGGCCGGGACCGACGACCTTCCCTGTAACTACAACAGCGTCATCTACTCCACAATCAAGGACGGTTACTGGTACCTGACGGACGATGTAACGCTTGACAGGGAGTACAACGGCTCTTTCTCGGACTGCATGCGCCTTTGCCTGCACGGCAAAACGATCACGCTGACGGAAAACGCCTGCATAAAGATCACCAAGGGCGAGCTGATAATCACCGACTGCACGGGACAGGGCAAGATCGTCTTCCCGAAGGACGGCATCGCGGTCGAAAAAAAATATCAGGCCGGCAAGCTCACGCTCTTCGGAGGCACGATCCGGGGCAGCGCCAACGGAGATTCCGACCGGACCGGCATCCGGGTCATGAACGGCGCGGAATTTCTCATGTACGGCGGCGTTATTGAAAAATTCGGACACGGCGTCGGTGCGGAAGGCGCATTCACCATGTACGGCGGGACCATCCGCGACTGCCACGTGATCGGAAACGGCGGCGGCGTTCTGGTAAGTACCGGCGGCGCCTTCCTCATGAAGGGCGGCAGCATCAAGGACTGCTCTGCATGGAACGGCGGCGGTATCTGCGCGGACGGCGGCACGCTGACACTGGCGGGCGGTACGATTTCGGAGTGCTCGGCAATCACAGCGGGCGGCGGCATTGCGACGTTCGACTTTACCGCCTTTGAACTGGGCGGAACTGTTATCAGCGATTGTGAAGCATGGCAGGGCGGCGGGGTCCGTTCGCTGTCCTCCTCGGCGCAAGCCGTGATGACCGGCGGAAAGATCACCGGATGCCGTAGCACCGACCCGAGATGCAATGCTCTCTACCTCGGCGACAACATAGACTTCCGGGCGCTTGGCGGCAGGATCGAAGGCACCGTCTGTACGGCGGACGGCACAAAAATCACCGGCTCCGCTACCGGAACTATCTTCACCGATGTGGTCTACCATGCGTTCAACGCGGGAACCTTCAGCGGTCTCCGGTTTGAGGGGAACGGCAGGATCGTTTACGAATACCGCGTATACTATTACTCGGCAAGCGGCATTCTCCTTTACATAAACAATGAAAACGCAGGTGACGTATACGGCGACGGTACAGTATCCTATGACGACGCTGCCAAGACACTGACGCTGAACGGCGTGACGCTGACCGGGCAGCAGATGCTCGGCGCAACGGACCTCCCCGACACCCTGACCGTGGTACTCATCGGAAACAACGTTTTTGAAAACGACAAGCGCGGGATCAGCCACACGGGTGGCGACCTTCTCATCAAAGGGACCGGGGCACTGCGCGCCGGGTGGATCGAAAACAAAAACGATATTATCATTGAGAGCGGCGACATTGTGCTTGACAGCCGGGGAACGGCTTCCGGCGCTTTGGGAACTTACGATAACAGACTGGTCGTGAAGGGCGGCACGCTCACGCTGATCGGCAATCCCTCCGCGCTGTATCGGAACGGCGCACATACCGTCATTGCCGACCTGATCCCCGGTATGCGGATGCTCGCGGGCAATGCCGCGGACGGCTCCGATGCTACGGAGATCAGCGATGAAACCTATAAAGACAAGACATATCTCCGCTTTGAAGCGCGGACCTATCGCGTCATCTTTGCCCCCGGCAACGATGGAACGGGCAGTTCCACAACGATCATCAAGGACTACGACACCACCGTGACCCTTCCCGGCGCGCTCTTTACACGCACCGGGTACACGCAGACCGGCTGGAGGAACGCTGACGGCACCAAGACCTACCCGCTCGGCGGAACATACACGGAAAATGCGGGAATCACGCTCTACCCGGTCTGGACACCAAACCGCTACACCATCACCTTTGACACCGCAGGCGGCAGCGAAATCGCGCCGATCACGCAGGACTACGGCACGAATATTACCGCCCCTGCCGACCCGACAAGAGAGGGCTACACCTTCGACGGTTGGGACAAGGAAATTCCCGAGACAATGCCTGCGGAAAATATGACGATCACGGCGCGGTGGAAAATAAATCGGTATACCATTACCTTTGACACCGCAGGCGGCAGCGAAATCGCTCCGGTTACGCAGGACTACGGCTCGTCGGTTGCCGCACCCGCCGACCCGACAAGAGAGGGCTATACCTTTATGGGCTGGGACAGGGAAATTCCCACGACTATGCCTGCGAAAAACATCACAATTACGGCGAAATGGAAAGATGTAGAAAAGCCCACGGGCGAAATTAAAATCAGCGAGAACAGTTGGAAAGCGTTCCTCAACAACATCATCTTTGGTCTGTTCTTTAAGGACACGCAAACGGTGACGATAAACGCCGCCGACAACAGCGGTGATGCCGTTAAGATCGAATATTTGCTGTCGGCTAAAAAGTTGACCGAAACGGAACTTGCAAGTGCTGCATTTACAGCATACACCACACCGTTCGGTATCGACCCCGATAACGAGTATATTATCTATGTCAGACTGACCGATACGGCGGGCAATACGGACTACATTTGCTCGGACGGTATCGTGCTGGACGGAACAAGCCCCGTGATCACCGGCATAGAAAACGGCAAGACCTACTGCGAGGCGCAGACGGTTACGATCACCGAGAAATATGTGGATACCGTCACCGTAAACGGAACGGAGGTCACGCCTGACGAAAACGGCAGTTTTGTTCTTCCTCCGGCTGACGGTGAGCAGAAAATTGTTGTCACCGACAAGGCGGGCAACACCGCCGTAATGACCGTGACGGTAAATGACGGTCACACCTTCGGGAAATGGGACTCAAGCGGCGACGGCACGCACTCTCGTAAATGTAATGCGGACGGCTGTAACGGGTTTGAAAAGGAAAACTGTTTCGGCGGAAAAGCGACCTGTAAAGACAAGGCGGTATGCGAAATCTGCGGAAAGGCCTACGGCGAGCTTGATGCCAACAACCACGCCGACCTCAAGCATATTGATGCGAAGGCGGCGACAAAGGATACCGAGGGAAATATCGAGTATTGGTATTGCGAAAGCTGCGGAAAGTATTTCGGAGACGCAGAGGCGACTAAAGAAATCAAAAAAGCCGATACCGTGACGGCCAAACTGCCCGACGATTCAAAACCTCCCAAAACCGACGACAACAGCAGCGTTATGCTGTGGGCTGTGCTGTTCTTCGTAATCGGCGGAGCCGTTATCTGCACAAAGGCTGTCGACAAAAAGAAAAAGTTCAACGGCTGACAAAACAATTAAATTAACATAGCGGCTGTCGGAAACGACAGCTGCTTTTTTTCTTTGAAAATGAAATTGTTGACAAAGGATGTTTTGTGGATTATATTTGAATCGGAAGCTGTTGGAAATAAAAAACAGAGGAGAAAAATATGATAGGTCTGTATACCGACGCCGCCAAGATAGATTTCAAAACAAACTATGACGATAAGGCACCGGTGTATGAAAGTGTTTTCGGAGAGTCATTTTATTTGATAGAGCTGCTTAAAGCGGTCTATGACTGGGCGCTGCTTGCGGAGGTTTTGCACGATGAAAAATATTTATCATATGCCAAAATCGACGTTTATAACAAGCATCGTGACGATCTTAAGCTTTTAAAAGAATATGTTGAAAAATATGCGCCGGACAAGAAGGATATTATTTTTAAGAAAAATAAGAAAGAGCTCTGTAATTACGCGGCATATTCGGGGCATGTTTCGAAGGGTTCGGTTGAAAAAAAGTGTCTCCAATCGGATTTTAACGATTTTCTTAAAAAGCAGCTGCCGCCGCAGCCCTGCGAAGAAAAATATAAAAAAATGTATGACTAAATTGCGCTTAAAAAGTTTATGCCCAAAATCGTTAACAAAGACAATTCGGTTATTCCCATGCAGGTAAACGAAGCCGAACTTGTAAAGATTCTTGAAAACGGCGAAAGGGATTTTCCTTTCCTCAAAGCCGTCGACGAAAGCGGCAAAACCGTTAAACAGGAAATTCTCGACATTTTTTCCTTCAGAATACCCTACTATATCGGGCCGCTTAATTCGCACAGCGACAAAGCGTGGCTTGTCAGAAACAAGGGAAAAATTTATCCGTGGAATTTCGACAAAATGGTTGACACAGACACAAGTGCGGAAAAGTTTATTAAAAATCTGACCTCAAAGTGCACATATATCGTCACCGAGGATGTGCTGCCGAAAAATTCTCTGCTTTACAGCAAATTTACCGTGCTTAATGAGCTCAACAACGTAAAAATAGACGGCATTAAAATCCCCGTGGATTTAAAACAGGATATTTATAACGATTTGTTTGGATTTTGTTGAGGAAAACGAAAGCAATGATTTGGTGTTCTCACAAAATTTCGAGCCCTTTTCAATAAAGGGAAATGTCTGCTTTGTAAGCGATTATTTCAATCTTCATGTGTCCCCGACAATAATTAAAAAGCTGTACGGATACCTGGAAAAACTGTGCTTAAGCGATATGGAAAGAGAAAGCGGCGAGCTTAAAAGTAATATTGTTATGTATTTGTCGAGGGCGTCGCAGCTTTGTGATTTTGACTATAAGTCTGAGGTTTCGCTGAGCGATTTGTTTAAAATGCAGTCGCTAAAACCTAAAATCGACTCCTTTGATGCGGCGTCGTCGCTGATAAACTACTTGACGGTTATAAATAAATACGTTCGTCCCAAATGCTTTGTGCTGCTTAATATGCATTTGTTTTTCGGGAGCGATGAAATCGAAATGATCTTCAATACACTTAAATATCAGGGGATTTATCTGATTTTTCTCGAAAATATGTTTTCCTTTCAAAGGCTGCCGGACGAAAATGTTTCTGTTATCGATAAAGATTTGTGCGAAATTGTTGCAGAAACAAAAAAATAATGATATAATAATGCTGCCTTGTGGTTGCCCGACGCAATGTAGTGGCGCCGTTTACTTTCTTGAATGCCTGAAATTTGCTGTCTGAACGCAAAGAACGTACTTTGAAATTTGAGGTTTGAGAGTAGTGTAAATCCATAAGGTAGTAAAACGGCGGCGTTTACGAAGGTGTTGAAACTGACGTTTGAGAGTAGTGTAAATTCATATTTAAAAATCTGATTATATTGTTAAAAGCCCAATCAATTGATTGGGCTTTTTTGCTGCTTATAAGAAAATACGCTTTCGGATAAAAAAGACGGCAAAATCTTGCCGTCTCTTTTAATATTAAACTCAGCCGTCGGTCAATTTACCTTTTCAATGGGGAATATGTCGATTTTGTTGACCGCTTTTTGGAGTATGAGCAGCGCGTCGGTAACGCTGACGTCCTTGCCGTCGTCGGAAACCTTTGCGGCAAGAAGCTCGTCTTCAACAAGGGTGATTTTGCCGACCGAGTGCTGCAGCGTGAGCAGCGCGTCGGTAACATCGACGGTGCCGTTAAGGTTTACGTCTCCGAGAAGAACATCGTCGGCAGTACTCTGATAATTGCAGAACACATAGATGCCGAAACTGTCAAGCTTGGTCGAGGCAAACATATATTCCTTTTCCACGTCAAGTGCAATGCGCTGTTTCGAGCCGTCCTCGTTAATGTGGAAAAGCTTGAGGTTGTCGGCGGAAAGTTTGTCGGGAATGAAGAATGTGAGCTTGACCTGGCCTATGGGCTGGAGATTTATGTTGTTCCAATCGGCATAAATGTCGAAAAGAGCAATGTTGTCGTTTTCCGAAAGACCCAAGATTTCCTTGGCCGCACTGACTGCGTCGTCGGACTCGATTGCGTTTGCAAAGATGTTTGTGCCGTCGGGGAATGCGTTGAATCCGTCGATGGAAAGGCTGCCGTCAAGCTCATAACCGACCTCTTTGGGGGTGATGAGTCTGTCTTCGGAGGCTATGCTGTCGAGCTTTTCGTATTTAATAACCTTGAGAAATTTTTCCTTGAATTCAACGGTGAGCTTGCGATAACGATCATAGAAAAACTCGTTTCCGTTTTCGTCCCAATCGCCCTCCTGGAAGAATACGGAGTAGGTGCCGTCGTTATTGTTCACATAACCGTTTTGCTTGAAATAAGCTCCGCCTTTGCCGCCGTAGAAGGTGACAATGCTGTCCGACTCGGCGTCGTAGGCGATATTAGTGGAAACGGATGCTTCCTTTTGCATCTTGTCTTTGAAGGTTCCTTCAAAATCAAAAATAAGATGGGCAATGGTTTCGAATTTATCGGCAGGATAGGCAAGGGCAAAACCGAAATCCTCCGATTCGGTGAATTTTCCATCTTCCCAGAAACCGTATTTATAATCGTCATAAACCTCGATATACTGTCTCTGAATCCAATATCCCATGTCGTCGGCGGTGAAGGCGGAAATATCCTTGTCGAGATCGTCGTAGTTGATTATATATCCGTAGAGAATGTCAAAGCTGTCGCAGAGAGCCTTGTCCTCGTCGTTAACGGCAGGAATATTGGCATCTTCGCACGCATAAACCTTTAAATAGTCTCCGACGATTTCGGCGGTAACATGTATATACTCTTCAAGCCAAATTATGTCGGTGTCACCCCAATATCCGCCTTGGAAATAAACATCGTATACGTTGTCGCCGGTTTCGTTATAGCTGAGCTGCCTGTAAAGAACTCCGCCTTTGCCGGCAATGTCAACGACAATTCTGTCCAAAGTTTCATCATAAACGGCGTTCGTATCTTCCCCGAACTCTCGGCCTATGAGATTTTTGAATTCACCGTCAAAGTCAAAAAGAATGTGAGCGATTTCATTAAACTTGTCCGCAGGATAGGAATAATACATTCCCTCGCTGTTTTCGACAAAAGCTCCGTTTTCCCAATTGCCGATTGTATAATCTTTATAAGGGTATTGATGCTCTACCCAATATACCATGTCGTCTGCGGTGAATTTCGAAACGTCGTCGCCGGTGCCGTAAAAGAGAATATACATTCCCAAATCGTTAAAACGCTCGGTAAGATCCTCGCTTGCGTCGTCCGCCGCAACATTGACGCAGCAAAGCGTCGAAAGGAGCATGACGGCGGCAAGAACGGCCGATAAAATTTTCTTCATAAAGTCCCTCATCCTATCTGAAGTATATTTGTGTTAAAATTATACAACGTCTCGCGGCTTTTGTAAATTAAGGTCAAGTGATATTTTTGCCTCGCAAACAATAAAATTACCTTGATTTTCCTTTTCGGCATTTTAACATACCGTTTGTGCCAAAAAATGACCGCTTGTGCCATGGCTATTGTTTTCGGAAACGAAATTTTGTACCATATATGAAGAATAAATCGGCAAAATTTTTGCCGTTTTTTCGGAATTGAGAGAAAATATGAAACAAAACGGAGGATGAGACAAAATGAAAAAGAAATTGCTCGGTCTTGTAACGGTACTTTGTATGGTGCTGTTTTTGGTGCCTGTGCAGATGTTCAGCGCCGCCACTCCCGCCGACGTGACCATTGACGTCGGTATGGAAAACACCGAAAACGACGATTACAAGGTTATGGACAATGCTATAAATATCCGCAAAGACGGTATTGTTTATGAGCTGACCGGTACCACCGACAGAAAAATTCAAATGTGGGGCAGCAACGACCTTAATGCCCTCAAAACCTTTTATCTGCGCCTTAACGGCGCCGCTCTCAACAGCGGTATCACGATAACAAACACCTCGGGCGCAAAGCTTGTTTTGGAGGTTTGCGACGGTACCGAGAATATCGTGAGCAGAGTGTATGCCGTTGATTTGACGATCAGCGGAAAGGGAAAAATCACATCGAATGACCTTGGAGCTACCCAGTCAAAAGACGAGCGCAACTTAAGCGCCCTTCATATAACCGACACCGAAATTGTGGTAAATCAGCTTCCCACGGCCGGCAACAGCAGCCAATGGAACGGCACCTGCCTGCTTGACGGTTCGGCAAACGTAACCTATGTCAGCAACACAAGCTATCCGGCTCTCAGGGTTGGTCAGACCTACGGCGTGACTCATTCGCTGACCATGAAGGATAATGCCAAGCTTTATTGTCTGCAGGGAGAGGGCGCCGAGCTTTCACAGTGGGCGGTTGACGGAATTACCGTGTCCGGCGAAGTAAAACTTCAGGACAACGCCTATCTTGAGGCGGAAGGCCGTGACAGCCTTGAAGGCGGTTATCTCGGGTCGGCCTTGATTCCCGACGGTAATGTTACCGTTGAAGGCAATGCAACCTTAAAGGCCACCGCTTACGGCTCTGCCATAGCAACCTTTGTCGACGTTATTACAGACGGCGGAAATCTCATTGTCGACAGCAAAAAGTCCAACGGAATTTATGCCAATAATGTTATAATTAAGAACGGAAATGCCGAAATTTCGGGATATTATCCGGCCGTTTATGCAGAAAGCAGTATCTCTTTTGAAAACAGCAAGCTTAAAATTACCTCTTCGGGCGACGCAGCGGTATATTGTGCAAACGGCGCCATAACCGTTAACGGCTGCATTGCGGATTTTGACGGTGCCGAAGGGTATTACGGTATCTGTGCAAACGGCGGCGTAAATGTTTCCGACTCTTGGATAAAGACTTCGGGTCCCGAAACTCTTGACGACGCCCCCAATTCAATTGCAAACAGCGTTCTCTTTAACGGCAATGAGGGAAAGGTTGTCGGAAATGCCGCCATTCCCGGAGATGTCGCCGTGGAAAACGGTATGACCCTTGACATCCCCGAGGGAACCGTTCTCACCGTTCCCGAAGGAAAAACCTTTACCAATAACGGAACTATCAATGTTGTCGGCACAATTGTCCGCGACGGAACCATCATTTGCAACAGCCATATCGGCGGAACCGCAACCTGTACGGCAAAGGCCGTTTGTGATGTTTGCCTTGCCGAGTACGGCGAAATAAACGCCGACAACCACACCGGCGAAAAGGTTTGGAGCACCGACGAAAAGACTCATTCGCAGAAGTGGGATTGCTGCGGCACGGTTACGGTCGCCGAGGAAAACCACGAATGGAAAGACGGCAAGTGCGAAGAGTGCGGATATGCCTGTGCCCATAAGGGCGGAGAAGCCACCTGCACCGCCAAGCCCGTTTGCGAATTCTGCGGCAGCGAATACGGTGAGATAAATACCGTTAATCATGCCGGCCTTAAGCATTTTGAAGGCACGCCCGCCACGACAGAGCGTGAGGGCAACATCGAATACTGGTTCTGCAAAGATTGCGGTAAGTATTTTGCCGACCAAAACGGCACAAAGGAGATAAGCAAGAACGACACCGTGATTGCAAAGCTTGAGGAAAAAACCGAGTCGGGAGGCTCGACCGAACCCTCGTCCGACACCTCAAAGACAGATTCCGACGTTTCTTCGGTTGTTTCGAATGTCTCCTCAAACACCTCGGGAGAGGCTCAAAACCCGAAGTCCGGAGAAAGCGGCGCTCTTGCGGCGGTTGCAATGCTTGCTTTAAGCGCGGGAGCACTTATTGTATTCAAAAGAAAAAGATAAAAATTAAAAAATCCTTTTCGGCAATATAAGCCGATCTCTCAATCTCAAAGGAAACACCCGACCTGTTTTCGCAAGTCGGGTGTTTCCGATTTTTTTTAGTATGCTGTTTTATTTTTGTTGCTTTTCAAAAGGAAAAAATCCGTAACGACACCGCAAAATGAGGCCGGATGCGCTGATTTTACTTTGATTTCACTTGATTTTATGTTGGATTTAAGCTAAAATATTAAAAAAGCATTTTGGAGGATAAAATGAAAAAAGCATTAAGTTTTATAACCGCATCGGTTGTTGCGCTGTCGGTGCTTTCGGGCTGTGCCGAGCAGACGGTGGAAAGCGGCGCCAAAACCAAGGAGGGAAATATTATGATTGAGAGCTTTGACGATTCTAAATTCACGGCCGAAAGCTTTACAAATGCCGAGCTGACTTCAAAAAATGCCGAACAGGGCAAGGCGGCGCTTGTTGTTTCAAGCTCCTCTCCCGTGGGAAATCCCGACAATGTGGGGGCGCAGGTCACGGTTAATTTGAAAAACCCCGTAAATGCCGCGGATTATAAATATTTTAAAATTAACGTTTATTCGGAGGACGAGCTTTCAAGCGGACATCTTGATATAGCGCTGCTTAAGTCCGCCGATTATGAGCAGGGATATAATTTCCGCCGACATTGCAACCTTAAAAAAGGTGCAAACGAAATATACTTTTCGGCCTCGGAGCTTGTTTGCTCCCTTCGTTCAAATGCCGATTTGTCGGAAATAAACGCGCTTTGTCTTAAATGGGTCAACGACGACCAAGAGGACATTAAGCCGACGCTTTATTTCGATTGCTTTGAGGGAATTGCCGACGAAAGCTCTTTGCCCGATAATTTCGGCTGCAGTCTGACCCTTGAAGAGGGAAAGGAATATAAGGTGGCCGAATACCGCCGCCTTATGAGCTTTAAGACGCCCGACTCGAGATATAACAATCTCCAGGGCGGATATTATGACGGCTCGCAGTTTGTTATGTGCATCACAAAGGGCAGCATGAGAGAGGGTAATGAGTGCGGAATAATCGCAAAATACGACAATTCCGGAAACCTTCTTCAAATGAGCGACAGCCTTTCAATCGAGCACGGAAATAATATTTCATACATTCCCAAAACCAATTCCTTTATCGTGTCCCATTGCCAGCCGGGCTGGAACGTCTATTCTATGATTGACGCCGATACATTAAGGGAAACCTCAAACGGAGCCCTTGAGCGCAATTTCTATTCCATCGCATACAGCCCCGCGGTCGATAAATATGCGTCGGGCTTTGCGGCGGGAGAAATGGTACACACTTGGGACGGCGATTTAAAGCTTATTGATGAGTTTAATGTGGAAAAGCCCGCGTCTCTTTCGCAGGGTGCCTTTTGCGACAGCAAGTATATCTATTTTGTCCGTTCCTATAACAGCGGCGACACATGGTCGGAAATCCGCATATACAAGTGGGACGGAAGTCTTGCCTTCCAAATTGATCTTGACGAATGGGATTCCTGGGACATGGAACCCGAATCCATAAACATCGTCGACGGACATATATACATAATGGGCGAGGATGAGGAATTCGCCCTTTATGAGATTATTTTAGAGGAAAAATAAATGAAAAAAATTCTTTCGTTTTTAATTTCGGCCTGCTTGATTCTTTCTTTTCCCGCTGCTTCATCTGCCGAGGAGCAAAGAATCGATTCCTTCGGGAATTTTATGATTGAAAGCTTTGAAAATCCGAAAATTCAAAAAATTAACGCCTCCATTGCGGCAAAAAGCTCCAAAAAGGAGTTTGTATCACAGGGAAATTACAGCGTCCGTCTCGAACCCTTCAGAGCCGTGGGACAGCCAGACGGTATCGGCGCGGGAATGAAACTTGACGTCGGTGAGGCCGACCTTTCGTCCTACAGAACCTTTGCCGTTGACATTTTCTTTGCGGAGGATTTTGAAAGCGGAAGCCTCACGGTTGCATTTTATCAAAATTCGGCCGACCAAAAGGGATTTGAATATACCGTTCCCTGTAAATTTGCAAAGGGCAAAACCCGCCTTGCTTTCAGAAAAACGCAGGTGACGGCCAAAAATCCGTCGGTAAGCTGGAGAGACATCGGAGCGGTCGCGATTTTGTGGAAAAATGAGGCAGACGAGGACGTGAAGTTTTCGGCGCATTTTGACAATTTTATTGCCGTCAGCGATGAATATGAGCCCATTGTTGACGGTAAGCTTTCGGAATTTGAATACGGCGATGCCGACAGAAACCGCACGGTTAACGTTTCCGACGCGCTGGTTGCTCTGCAGGGAGCGGTGGGAAAAACCGAGCTTGACGGTGAACAGAGAGTTCTTTGCGATGTGGACAAAAGCGGAAACACCGAGGTTACCGATGCGCTTTTGATTTTGCAGTATTCGGTGGGCAAAATTTCCCGCTTTGAGGCGGAAGGCAGACCGATTATCTCGGAAAAATCAAAATATTTCGGCAGCACGCTTACCCTTGAGCAAGGCAAAAAATATGCCGTCGACGAGTATAAGCAGCTGCTGAATTTCAGAACTCCCAACGCGAATTATACCAATATTCAAGGCGGATATTTTGACGGAACAAAATTCGTTTGCGCTCTCACAAAAGGCTCCATGCGCCAAAACAACGAGGTGGGAATAATCGCCGAGTTTGACAAAGAGGGAAACCCCATAAGATACAGCAAGGAGCTCAACATCGAGCACGGCAACAACGTCACCTTTGTACCCAAGGAAAATGCCTATCTTGTGTCTCATTGTCAGCCCGGGTGGAATGTTTATTCCCTTATTGACGCCGATACGCTGACCGAAAAATCAAGCGGCAGCCTTGAACGGGATTTCTTTTCGATGGCATATTCTCCCGTGCTTGATATGTATGCGTCGGGCTTTTCGGCGGGGCAGAAGGTTCACACATGGAACGGAGACATGACCCTTGCAAAGGAGTTTGACGTGACTCAGCCGTCGTCCCTTTCCCAGGGCGTTTTTTGCGACAGCGAATATATCTATTTCGTTCGCTCCCATGCCGGCGGGGACACCTTTTCGGAAATCCGCATATACGACTGGAACGGGGAGCTGAAATTCCAAATCGATATGCCCGAATGGAACACATGGTCTCCCGAGCCTGAGGGCATAAATATCATAGACGGACATATTTATGTTATTGCAAGGCAAAACGGAATTACCGTTTATGAAATCACATTAAAAGAAGTTTGAAAAAAGACCGACAGCCGGAAACAAATCCGATTGTCGGTCTTAAATTTATATTTCGTCGGGAAGGTTTTCGGGCGGACGCTCAAGAAGCTCGGGATGCTTTAAATATCTTCTGAATTTCTTGATTGACGCGGCATAGTAATATCCGTCGCATATGCGTTCGTCAAGCACAAAACGGAAGTTTATGACCTTGCGTTGACCGAGAGTGCCGTCGGGGCGCACAAAGGGAACAAACTGCTTTTTGCCCATGGCGATAAAACATGACGTTGTTCCGAATTCATAAAGATGATGATAAATGGAATCGATTCCGAGACTTCCCACATCGGTTATAAAAACGCTGGAGTGAAAGGGACTTGCGTGGTAGATCATTTTCGGCATAAGTCCGATTTTATCAAGATTTCGGATGGTAAAAACCACAAAGCTTTTAAGCCATGTGGGAATGTGGCTCAGCGCACCCGCCACCTTATCGGTGTTGTTGTTCTCTTTGGTGGCCTCCTCAACGCTTTCCGAAAGAGCGGCTTCGAACTTTTCCACGACGTCATAAAGCGTGTCTGTGGGCTCGAAAACCGGCATAATTTCGGTCTCCTCGCCGTCGTCGGTCATGGACCGCTTTATTGACATGGAAAAGCGAATGTTGTTGTGGGCATAGATTTTTTTACCGGCGACAAAACGGTTAAGCCTCGGGCGTTCGGCAAACAGCCTTAAAGCGGCGGCAATGACAACATGAACCATGCGGAGATTGGGAATGTCGCCGTCGCGCTTTCTGTGTATGTAGCGGTCAAGCTCTCCTATTCCCACAACCTCGTTGAACATTACCTGGCTGTCTGTGCGGGTTCTCATGATGTTGGGAACTATCCAAAACTGCGTGTCAAGCTTTTTGACACGATAACCGTCGTATCGGTCGCCGAAACGGCGTTTGCGTTTCGGTTTTTCTGCAAGTGAAACCTCGGGAGAAGGGACCGAAATTTCTTCCGCCTGTTCTTCCTCAAAACCGTCGATTGTTTTGTTCACTGTTACAGACCTCCTTTACGGCATAAAATTCGACTGTTACATTATAATTGATTTTTCATAAAAATACAAGCGTTTTTATGAAAATAAGGGAAAGGACGTTTTTTGCCCTTTCCCTTGAATTTGTTTTTGATTATTTATTCAAAAATTTAAGTGCGCCGGTGGGACAGGCCTCAACGCATTTTCCGCAGGAGGCGCATATCTTTATTGTCTCGGGATTTCGGAATTCCGGTTTTATGACCGTTGTAAATCCGCGTCCCACAAGACCGAGAATACCCTGCTTTGCAACCTCGTCGCAAACCCTGACGCACAGGCCGCAGAGAATACATTTTCCCTGGTTGCGTTCGATTGCCTCAAGGCGTTCCTCCACAAAATAGGGATGCTTTTCGCTGCCCAGACGTTCCGGGTGAATGGGATATTCGTTTGCATATTTAATCAGCTTGCAGTGGCCGTAGTCGTGGCAGCCGCATTCAAGGCAGCGTGCAGCCTCGGCTCTGGCCTGCTCGGGTGTGAACCCGAGAGCGACCTCACCGAAATCCTTTTTGCGCTCGTCTGCGGGGCGGGTGGGCATTTTTGCTCTTTGGCGGTTTTCATACACGGTAAAGTCTATGTCCTCGGTTTTTCTCTCGGACACAAAGGGCTTTTCGTAATAAACGTCGACTCCGTGAAGGTATGCGTCGCATATATCGGCGCAGCGACCGGCCTCTCCGATTGCCGAGATTGCGATGTGAGCGCCTCTGTTGGTGGCGTCGCCCACGGCAAAAACACCGTCGACATTTGTCTTGTAGGTGGCTTCGTCGGCAATGATGTTTCCACGCTGATTCTTTTCGACGGCGTCAAATCCGTCGGCTTTTATGCGCTGGCCGAGAGCCGAAATAACGGTATCGACCGAAAGCTCCTCAAATTTGCCCTCGACGGGAACGGGGGAGCGGCGTCCGCTTTCGTCGGGCTCGCCGAGCTCCATGACCTGAAGCTTTATGCCGGTGACGTGTCCGTTTTCGCCCAAAATGACGTCGGGATTGGTGAGGAATTTGAACTCCACGCCTTCCTCGATTGCTTCCTCGATTTCAATGTCCTCGGCCGGCATTTCGGCTCTCGTTCTGCGGTAGACGACGTAGACGTTTTCGGCGCCGAGCCGCACGGCGGTGCGGCAGGCGTCCATGGCGGTGTTTCCTCCGCCGACAATCGCAACGCTTTTACCGATTTTCGGGGGATTGCCGAGAGCCACAGCCTCGAGAAAATCAATTCCGCCGTAAACTCCCGAAAGGTCGGCTCCTTCACAGCGCAGTCCCATGCTTTGCCACGCTCCGATGGCGACGATGACGGCGTCATATCGGGATTTTATTTCTTCAAAGCTTGCGTCTTTTCCGATTTTAAAGTTATTTTTAAGGGTTACGCCAAGCGCCTCAATATCGGCAATTTCTTCGTCGAGTACGGCTTTCGGCAGGCGGTATTCGGGAATACCGTAGCGAAGCATACCGCCCATTTTGGGCATTTGGTCGAGCACGGTGACCGTGTGACCCTTAAGAGCGAGGAAATATGCGGCGGTAAGTCCCGCGGGGCCTCCTCCGATAATTCCCACCGTCTTTCCGGTTTTGTCCGAAACTTCCGGCACAAAGCGGTCGGCGGATTTTTTGTCTGCGTCGGCGGCAAAGGCCTTGAGCGAGCAAATCGAAATGGGCTGCTCGACGTTTTTGCGGCGGCAGGCGGTTTCGCAGGGGTGGGGACATACCCGTCCTATCGAGCGGGGAAGAGGAATTTTCTCCTTTATGACCTCGACGGCCTTTTTGTCGTTTCCGAGAGCTATTTGTTTGACATATTCCTGACAATTTGTGTGGGCGGGGCAGTTGAGCGAGCAGGGACCCACGCAGTCACCTTCGTGGTCGCTCATGATGAGCTCGAGAGCGATTTTTCTCGATTGGTCGACGCGCTTTGAATGGGTGTGAATGACCATTCCGTCGCTTACCTTTGCCGAACATGAACGGAGAAGCTTGGGAATTCCGTCGGCCTCCACAACGCACAGTCCGCAGGCACCGTAAACCTTGACGGTTTTGTTGTGGCAAAGGGTGGGGATTTCAATTCCCGCGGCGATTGCAGCCTCAAGTATTGTTTGTCCTTTTTCGGCGGTGAGAGCCTTTCCGTCGATTGTGATATTTATTTTTTCCATTTTCTCACCTCCGTGTTAGTCGGCCATGACGGCGCCGAAACGGCAGCTTGTCAGGCAGTTTCCGCACTTTATGCAAAGCTCGGGATCGATTTCATAGGGACTCTTAAGCTGCCCCGAAATGGCGCCGACGGGACACTTCTTGGCGCAAAGGGAGCAGCCTTTGCACTTGTCCTTGTCGATTGAATAGGCGATAAGCTCGGCACATTCCTTTGCGGGACATTTTTTGTCGTTTATGTGAGCTTCATACTCGTTTCTGAAGTATCTTATCGTGGTGAGCACGGGGTTTGGAGCCGTTTGACCGAGACCGCAAAGGGCACCGTCCTTGACGGCATAGCAAAGCTCTTCAAGCAGCTCTATGTCGCCCTCTTTGCCGTCTCCGTTTACTATCCTTGTCAGCACGTCGAGCATTCTTCTCGTGCCGAGTCGGCAATGGACGCATTTTCCGCAGGATTCTTTCGCGGTAAAGTCAAGGAAGAATTTGGCCATGCCGACCATGCAGGTGCTTTGGTCCATGACGACCATTCCGCCCGAGCCCATAATTGCTCCCGTGGCCGAAAGGGCCTTATAGTCTATGACCGTGTCGAGCAGATCCTTGGGGATACATCCTCCCGAGGGTCCGCCCATCTGAACGGCCTTGAATTCCTTGCCGTCCCTGATTCCTCCGCCGATACCGAAAATGACGTCGCGAAGGGTCTTTCCCATGGGAATTTCCACAAGACCGCCGCGCTTGATTTTACCTGTCAGCGCGAAAACCTTGGTTCCTTTGCTCGTTTCGGTGCCCAAAGCGGCAAATTTTTCGCCGCCGTTTGCAATGATCCAGGGGACGTTTGCAAAGGTTTCGACGTTGTTGATGTTGGAGGGGAGATTGTTATATCCGCACTGTGCGGGGAAGGGAGGCTTAAGTCTCGGCATACCGCGTTTTCCCTCGAGGGATTCGATAAGAGCGGTTTCCTCGCCGCACACAAAGGCGCCTGCACCCGCTTTAATGCGTATCGTGCAGTTAAAGCCGCTTCCGAAAATATTCTTTCCGAGGAAGCCTTTTTCGACCGCCTGTTTAATGGCGTTTTCGAGACGTACTATGGCAAGAGGATATTCGGCGCGGACATAAACCACACATTCGTCGGCTCCGATGGCATAGGCGCCGATGAGCATACCCTCGATAAGATTGTGGGGGTCGCTTTCTATAACTGCGCGGTCCATAAATGCGCCGGGGTCGCCCTCGTCGGCGTTGCATATGAGATATTTCTTGTCGGAAACCGACTGTCTTGCGGCGTTCCATTTAAACCATGTGGGGAATCCCGCGCCGCCGCGGCCCGCAAGACCCGAAACCTTTATAATTTCGATGACCTGTTCGGGAGTCAGATCGCAAACAGCCTTCTTAAGCGCCTCATAGCCGCCTGCGGCAATATATTCGTTGATGTCGGTGGGGTCGATGATACCGCAGTTGCGAAGGGCAATGCGTGTCTGACCCTCGAGAAATGCCGCGTCGTCGGCGGAGATTTCAAGGTCGGAAAGGCTGTCGAGATCGCCGGATTTCACCGCATTCGCGATTTTGTCGGCGTCCTCCTTTTTGACCTTCACAAGTCTTTTTTTAAGGTCTTTTCCGTCATAAATGTCCACAATGGGCTCGACAAAGCACATTCCGATACATCCGGTGGTATAAACATCGTTTCCGAGGAGTTCTTTAAGCCGCGAGTAAACTGCTCCGGCTCCGGCCGCAATACCGCAGCTTCCCTGTCCAACGGCTATTCTCATTTGTCACCGCCCCTTTCCTTAAGCTCTCTGATAATTCCCACGGCCTTTTCGGGGGTGAGACTTCCGTAGGTTTCGTCGTTTATCATCATGACGGGGGAAAGGGAACAGCACCCGAGACATGCCACGTTTTTGATGGAAAAAAGGCCGTCGTCGGTGGTTTCGCCGTCGGAAATGCCGAGCTCCTCCGAAAGAGCGGTTTCAATACGGTCTGCTCCGTTGACGCGGCAGGCCGCCTTCTCCCAGCACTATCCCTGTGACAACATGGAGTGCGACGCGTGGACGGTGTTCACCAACCGCCCCGCCGCGGGCGCCATGCGCGGATACGGCATGCCGCAGG
>URYV01000010.1 GCA_900552285.1 uncultured Oscillospiraceae bacterium | reverse complement strand
GCTCCCTGTCCGCGCCGCTGCGGGATCGCTTCGGCGTGACGCTGCGGCTGGAGCTACTATTCTGAGCGTTGCCTGACATATTTGCGTGGTAAGGCAAGCCATACGATGACACTGATTTTCCGGTGGCTCTATATCGCAGCCGTTTTCATTGGCCCGTATCTCACGGTTGAAGCGGTTTGGGATACTGCGGATGTCTTCAACGGTTTGATGGCATTCCCGAATATCATCGCACTCCTTGCGCTTTCCGGCATCATTGCTGCAGATACCAAGCAGTATTTTGCGGAAAAGCGGCATTTGAACTAAACATATTTGTTGTTTCATTACAAAAATCCCCCCTGAAAAAGGTGCTGTCCCATCTTTTCAGGGGGATTTTTTATGAGAATCGGTTTTGTTTGGATATTTTCTTTGAATTTCATTTTTATTTTACAAATAATAAACAAAACAACTTATTTCAAGTGTTGACAACCTTCGATTTTTTTGCTATAATAATAAAGCTGAATGCGAGAGATGCAGAAATGCGAGTGTGCTGGAATTGGCAGACAGGCACGTTTGAGGGGCGTGTGTCTATGGCGTACGGGTTCAAGTCCCGTCTCTCGCACCATATCGAGTGTTCTTAACCAACCTTAAGTTTGGTAAGGACACTCGATTTCTTTTTGCCTTTTTGTGCCTCTTTGTATGAGCAGGAATTGTCCTGCTCTTTTTTGTTATGCCGATTGTGCGTTCGGAACATATTCTACGGCAATGCCCTTGCGGGTTTCTTCTCGGTAGTTGTGTCTGCTCCAAAGGCTCGGCAGTTCCAGACACCCTACAAACTTATAGTGTATCTTTATCATTTGTTTGCGGTTTTTGCCTGTCCCGGTCACTTCGTACACATCTATGCGGTCAATGAGTTCCCGCAGCAGCGGTGCAGTCAGCTTATCCATCTGCATAAAATTCCGAACGGCGGCAATGAATCTGAAACTCATCGGGGCTGTGCTTATTTTTTCTCTTCCAGCAGCATCACGCCCTGCGGCGGATTGCGGTCGATTGCTCCCATGATACGGTGCGGGAGATACGGTTTCTCCAAATAGGCAATGTCCTCGTCTGTGAGCGTGACATTCAGCGCAGCGGCGGCATCGTCGAGATACTGCGCTTTGGTCGCACCCACGATAGGCGAAGCCACGCCTTTCGCCCAATGCCACGAAAGTGCTATTTCCTGCATCTTTACGCCGTACTTTTCGGCAAGCTCCGCAACGCGGGTGACTATCTGCATATCCTGCTCCTCGGTGCGGTCATATTTACCCATAGCCACACGATCCGTTTTACTGCGGAGGGTATCCGTGTTCCATGTAGGTCGGGTCAGGTGTCCCGCCGCAAGAGGGCTGTACGGCATTAAGCTCACGCCCATTTGCTTGCAGATAGGGATCAGCTCCCGCTCGTCTTCACGGTAAAGCAGGTTGTAGTGGTTTTCCATCGCCTCAAAGCGGGCAAAGCCGTTGTCACTGGCGCAAAGCTGCATATTGTAGAACTGATAGCCGTACATGGCGGAGGCTCCCAACGCTCGCACCTTGCCTGCCTTCCCTAAGTCATTCTGTGTCGACATCGTTTCCTCGATCGGCGTTTCATAGTCGAAACGGTGAATAATATACAGGTCGAGGTAGTCGGTTCCGAGCCTTTTCAGCGTACCGTCAATTTCACGGTGGATCGCCTCACGGGACAGCCTGCCGGGGTTGAAATATACCTTTGAGGCAATCACCACCTTGTCACGGCTGACATTCTTCTTCAGCGCCCGCCCGAGATATTCCTCACTCGTCCCGACGGAATAGCCGTTGGCGGTGTCGAAAAAGTTGATGCCAAGATCAAGGGCGTGCTTCACCACTTTCTCGGTGGCTGTTTCGTCCAGCGTCCAATCGTGCATGGTGCCCGCTTTGCCGAAGCTCATGCAGCCTACACAGACCTTTGAAACTTCAATATCGGTTTTTCCTAATTTCGTATATTCCATATCAGTCCATCCTTTCGAGCGTGACCGTGAAATCTTCATTTGTACCGGTCAATAGTTCCATGCCGGATTCTACATGGCCCA
Organism: uncultured Oscillospiraceae bacterium; assembly: GCA_900552285.1. Classification (GTDB taxonomy): domain Bacteria; phylum Bacillota; class Clostridia; order Oscillospirales; family Acutalibacteraceae; genus UMGS1484. The sequence goes on along the minus strand of URYV01000010.1, from coordinate 18,232 downwards.
GCTTGATCAGGGACTGAGAATAACGAAAATCCTTGTAGAAGATGCAGAGATTACCCCACGGCGCATAAAGGCACAGATCGCCCACATCGGGGTCACAGCCGTCCGGCTCACCCTCTGTCGGAAGCGCCTCGGTCGGATATGCAATTTTCTCTGTGCCGTTAAAATCGGAAAAATTCAGTTTCATCGGCAGCGCCGCATATAGCGCATTTGCGATAGGTGTATCATACAACGTGATGAGAACCTCCTGCCCGTTTACGGTCATTTTCAGTTTTTTCTCCGCAGATTCGGAGGGCGGCTCGGTCGTTTCCGATTCGTCGGGCAACACGCTCTCGCTGTCAGATGGAGCGTCCGTGCTTTCCTGCCGTGTTTCCTCGGAAGCAGACGGCATGGAGGAAGGATCCGTCTGTCTGCCGCAGGCAGTAAGTGTACCGAGCAGCAGTACGCTCATCAGTATTATTGAAAGTATTCTCTTCATTTTTTGACCTCCTTTTTTCTGCGGAACAGCTTGGACGCGTAATGTGCGATAAAAACACACAGCCCCATCAGTGCCAGATAGTCAAGATAAAACAGCAGATTCGGCTCGCTGTAATCGAGAAAGACAAATTCGCTTTGCAGGAACAGATATGTAGCAAAGTTACGGCTGATAAACACATACACGCCGTAAGCGGCAATGACCGCAGAGACAAGAAACAGCGCCGTATTTCTTGTCCGTGATACCGGCTGTTTTATCTGCTTTCTCAGCATACCGAGGAGCATATTCCAATGCAAACCTAAATGCAGGCTCATAAGAATAAATCCCCAATACGCACCGAGAATATGCAGTTTTCGGGCGAACGCCATGCCGCTCTCGATCGGCAGAAAAGCGAACACATGACGGGACATCACAATGCCGCTGTACATGAGCGCAAGCATAGCAAGCAGCACGAGAATGTCAACGCACAGGGTCACGGTTCGCATAGCCGTATATTTGCCTTTGAATATCCGCTTGTGCCAATTCAGGTTCAGAATATGGTGCAAAATAAACAGCACGAACATTCCTGTGCCGACCCATTCGTGAGCCGCCTCGCCCCAAAACTGATAGCCCATCAAAAACAGGAGAGCTACTGTCATCAGAATATCTGCGCCCAGTTTGACGATCATTTTCGGTTTCATTCGCTCACCTCATTTTGTCGGGATGGAAATGGTGAGTAAAGCGGCAACAGTTTTTCAAGGAAAGTTCCTCCTTTTATTGTTCAAATCGGATGCCGTGCAGCCGATAGACTTCCTTCACATTCGGAACGTCCAAAATCAGACCGCACTCCAGGTCCATTGCGCTGATCTGTACCATATCGGCCGTGGATAGGATAAAGCCATCAGCATGAACACTCCTCTCAATGATTCGATTTTGTGATTTCAAACCGCAGGAAGTCGAGCCTGTCGAGCTGTTCCTGTTTTATGTGAATTTCGTCAAGCGTTCCGTTGCGCTTTTTTCGAAGCATTTCCGTCCGCTCTTTGGAAGTATCTTTATCCGATAGGGCAAGCCGCATATAACGCTCGGCTTCTGTACCCGAAAAGCCCACATCATGCAGCGTCATAATCAGGCTCAACCGTTCAATGTCCGTTTGGTCGTACTGCCGAACTCCGATATTCCCGTCGTTATTACCGCAAAAGCCCCAGCTTTCATATTCGTCTAAGATTTCTGTGGGAATGCGGTATCGCTCGGCAGCTTCTTTGATGGTCATTTGGCTCGTCCTTTCGTGCAATAAAATAAAGGTGCTCCGTTTTTGGAACACCTTTATTATAACGATAGGATGTTGAAATGTCTAATACTTATAAATCGTCGTGAGATATGCTTATTATGTATTTCTTGGCAAATTCAATAAAGGCCGCCGCTGCCGAAGAAAAAATCTGCTCTTTTTTCCATGCAAGTGCCGTTGTCGCTGTGAGCGCCGGTGAAAACGGGATAAACCGCAGTCCGTTATAACTGCAATTCAGCTTGATGCCGAGCACGGCACCGACATTGCTTCCTGCAAGCATAGCTTCATTGTAAAGCAAATTTCCCTTGGCAATGACTTCGATTTGTTCAAGATAGGGGCCGAACCACTTTCCGAGATTACTCTGTGCAATATCGCCCACAGCAGAGATAAGCGGCAGTCCTGCAAGGTCTGCCGGCGTGATCGCTTCTCTTTCGGCAAGCGGAGAATCCTCTTTTACAAGCGCACCCCATTGCTCTTTCACCGGCATAGAGACAAACTCATATTTGCGGATGTCAATGGGCTCCGACATCAGCCCCATATCCAAAAGACCTCGCTCGATGCTGTCCTTGATATTGCCGGCGTTGCCGCTGTACAGCTCATAACGGACAAGCGGATATTTCTTTCGGAACTGAGCAATGCAGTCGGTCAGTATCCCGGTTGACAAAAATTCACCGCTGCCGATCGTGACCGTTCCCTCTAAATTTTCCTCTTTGTAGAGAAAATCCCGCTTTGTCTTGTCGGCGAGGGACACTAACTCCTGCGCTCGGCGTTTGAGCAGCATCCCGTCCTCTGTCAAAACAATATTATGATTGCTGCGCACAAAAAGCTTGACGCCGAGTTCGGCTTCCAAATCAGCGATTTGACGGGAAAGGGTCGGCTGCGTGACATGAAGCTGCTCCGCCGCCCGTGTAAAGTTTTCTTCTCTGGCTACTGCCAAAAAATATCCGAGTACCCTAAGTTCCATAATCTCACCTCTGAGAATAGTATACCATATAATCGCCCAATTCGCAACATATCTTGCGCTCAGACATGTGAGATTTGTATTTCTGAAGAGTCATGACTCTTTGTTTCTGCGCAAGCGCCAAAAAATCATAATATGAGTAAATCTATAATCTGTCATTGAAATAGCAAAAGCTTTATGATATAATACCGACAGAAAAACCTTTAACGCTGCCGCGGGCGGCTTTTAAATTCGCCAAAGGTTAGCATACACTAACCAACAACTTGCCCGCAAAATTCATTTGATAACCGCAGGGCTCACAGCAAAAAACAATGCGGTTAAAAAAAGAGGTATCGTCATGTCAAAAAAAGCGACCGAATTTCAGAGAAGAAAAATGAGCAAAATGTATCGCGGCAAAGAGATTTTCAAGCCGCTTAACACGGGTTGGATTGACGAGCACGTTGCCTGCGTGCGGGAATGGGCAGCCAACATTTTCTTTTACCGCAAGGGTGACACCGCAATTATGATTGACGCAGGCTACAGCTATGACCGCCTTGAAGAAAAAATGGAGTGGCTCGGCATAAATCCGAAATCAATCCGTCATATACTCATTACACATCAGGACACCGACCACGTCGGCGCAGTTGAAGCCGACGGCCCGAGGCTTTTCAAAAAAGCAATGCTTTATGTGGGCGAAATTGAAAATCGCTATCTTACGGGAGAGGTTCGCAGAAAGGTAATTTATCGTCTTTATAAGCTGCCGCAGGTTACCGTTAACAACAAGATACTTCTTGTAAAGGACGGCCAAACCCTTCGTATCGGCGGCATTAAAATCAAATGTTTTCTTGTTCCCGGCCACACATGGGGACATATGGTCTATCTCATTGACGACAAATATCTGTTCACCGGTGATACGCTGTGGTTCGGCGCAGACGGAGGATACAGCTTTATTTCTACTCTTGCGGAAAACAACAAGCTTGCCGTAAAATCTCTTGCCGTTTTGGAAACCAAGCTGAAAAAAATCGGTGTACGGCCGCTTTTCATAACCGGACACACCGGTTGGACCGATAATTTTGAATTTGCATTTGCCCACAAAGACAAGCTTTGCTCGCCCTTCAAAAAGAGGGTTCATGATCCTCTCGCCCCCTATGATGCCTACGACGAATCGGACGACACCGAGGAAAACGCAAAAAAGGGATTTTTGGAGGGAGTCGGGTGCAAAACCGACAAGGCGAAAAATCTTTGATTCTCCGTGACTTTGCAAAAGCACCGAAATTCTGTTTTGTTAAGGGAGCCGATATGATATGTTTTGGGACAACGTTGCCTGGGCATACGACCTTTTTGCCGACGGCATTAACCGAAAAGCAAACAAGGCGCTGTGCGCCGCAGTCGAAAAGCTGATTTTCCGTTCCGATGAGGTTTTGGAATGTGCCTGCGGCACGGGTCTGCTCACCGCGGCCATGGCGCCGAAATGCAAAAATCTGATTGCCACCGACTTTTCCGAAAAAATGCTGAAAAGGGCAGGAAAAAAACTTAAGGGCAGACGAAACGTTCGATTTGAAAGGTCAAATATTTTAACCCTCCCCTACCCCGACGAGCGGTTTGACGCAGTTGTCGCCGCAAATGTCATTCATCTTCTTGAAAACCCGGCTGCAGCTCTGAATGAACTTGACCGAGTGTGCAAATCGGGCGGCAGACTAATCATCCCCACCTACATGAATAAAACCGACAAGGGCAAAAGGAACGGCCTTTCGGGCGCCGTAAAAAAGGTCGGCACCGATTTTAAAAACGAATTCACCTTTAAAACATACAGGCAATTTTTTGCCGACGCGGGATATGAAAACACCCGTTTTATTTTATGTGACGGCAGAATCCCCTGTGCCGTAGCCGTTATCGAAAAAACATAAACAAAATCGCCTGTGTAAAAACGAATCATCAGTAAAATCAACGGATGAAAGAAGGATATAAATTATGCTGTTTTCCGAAAAGCTGAAAATCTTTGCGGCAGAGCACCCCTGTGAAAACATAACGGTGAACGGGGCACGGTTCAGATATGTGCTGTGCGGCAATAAAACGGCAAAAACCGTTGTTTTGCTAAACGGCGGAATGAACACCCTCGAAATGTGGATGGACTATGTTGACGGGCTTTCGAAGGATTATCGCGTGCTGCTGTTTGATTATCCCCTTGAGCTTGCAACAAACCGTGAGCTTGTGGTTGGAATGAATGCCTTTTTCAAAAAAATCGGCATTGAAAAACCGATTTTTATCGGCGCAAGCGACGGCGGTATGGTAGCTCAGATATATGTTCAAAACTATCCCCGCGACGTCGGCGGAATGATTTTGATTTCCACCGGCGGTATGGATGAAAACACCCTTAAGTCACTCAAAAGAAAATACCGTCTTGCCCCGGTCATGCTTTGGTATATGAAACATTGCAACTATGAAAAGCTGAAACCGAGGCTCATTAAGCTCGGCATGGGTCACATTCGCAACGAAAGCCCCGAGGAAATCGCCTATGCGCGGGATATGTTTGAAACGATATTCAAGGACTATAAACAGCAAAAGGACGTGCATATTTCCGGACTTCTCGCCGACCTTATGAACCAAACGCCCGTTACGGCGGCGGATTTTGCGGCACTTAAAGGAAAAATTCTTCTTATCCTGCCCGACAGGGATTTCTTTTCTGAAAAAATGCAGCAGGATCTTATCAAGCTTATGCACGACCCTGAAATTTCTTACGTTTCGGGAGGGCATTTGTCGACGGTTCTCAAGACAGACGATTACATCGGCGTCATTCGCGGCTTTTTAAACAAACGGTGAGAGTATGAAAAAATTCAACTATTGCCCAAACCACAAGGCGGATGAAGCATATATGGCAAAGATGTGTCACAAGGGCTTTGCGGCAAAAAGCCTTGTGGAAGGCGTTTGGACTTTTGAGCCCTGCGAGCCGGACGAATATACCTTTCGCGTGTGCTACCTGCGCGGAAAAAGCGACGCGGAAAGCGATTTGGCCGCAAAGCAAATCGAATTTGTGTCCCGATACTCCTTTTGGGCTATTTTCCGCAGCAAACGCGATTTTCGACTTTATACCGAGGAGCAGGAGCTTGAAATCTGCCGTGCAATACGCCGCCCGATGGTTTTCGGAAGCTTATTGTGTCCGATTGTCTTTGGGCTCCTTGTGCTGTCGGCGGCAAAGCTGTGCGAATGGCTCTTTATTCCCGCCGCCGTCTTTGCGGCATACGGAGCAATGTGCATTTTTCTTTGCACCTCATATACCCGTTTAATCAAAAAACTCACAGACAAAAGAAAGGAAGGATAAAATGAAAAACAACATATCCGAAATGCAGAAAAAAATCAAGGTCGGAACCCACGGAGAGGACTACGGCAGCTGGATGTCAAATCCCGTGTTCTACGCTTTCGGCGCAGGTATACTGCTTGCTGCGGCGCTGACCGTGCTGTCCTTTGCCGTGTTTAAAATCACCGTGCTCGGAATTATTTTCGCCGTCGCCGTTGCCGTTTTGCTTGTCATGACCGGCTGGATGGCATGGATTCGCCGTCAGTATGCCTTCGGAAAGGGCGGTATGATGGAACAGGTTCACAAAACCATTCTCAGCAATCTTGATTTTGACGGACAAGGAAAGCTGTTGGAGGTCGGCTGCGGCTCGGGCGCAATGTCCGTGCGCGCAGCACTCACCTGGCCGAACGCACAAATCACGGGACTCGACTATTGGGGCGCAATGTATAATTACAGCAAGGCCGTCTGCGAAAAGAACGCCGAGTCGGAAGGGGTCGGCAGCCGCTGCACCTTTGTTCACGGCGACGCAAACAAGCTTGATTTTCCCGACGAAAGCTTTGACGCGGTTATCAGCAATTATGTTTATCATAATATTATGGGAGCAAACAAACAGGATCTGCTGCTTGAGAGCCTGCGCGTACTGAAAAAAGGCGGCGTGTTCCTGCTGCACGACAACATGAAACCGGCCATGTACGGTGACATGAACGCCTTTGCGGAAAAGCTCCGCGGCATGGGATTTTCCGACGTTCGATATGTAGAAACGGCCGAACCGATTTTCGGTTCAAAAAAGCGCGCCGCAGCGATGATGCTCGGCGATTCGGCAATGATCGTCGGCAAAAAATAAATCGGAAAATCGAAAGTTATTAAATCCCGTTGCATTTTGCGGCGGCAGGCATTATAATATGCCCATGGACGCCGTGAGGAGTGCAAGTGCGCTTTTGCCTGTTGCTTTCCGTAAGAAACCGACAGGCATTTCGGCAGACAAGGCATATTACGGGATAAAGAGGTTATTCATATGAGTGAAACAAAAGACACCGCAGCCCTCCCCGCCTGCCCCGTTGAAACAACACTGACACTTATAGGCGACAAATGGAAGGTGCTGATTTTGCGTGACCTTCTGCCCGGCAAAAAAAGATTCGGAGAATTAAAAAAGTCTGTGGGAAATGTTTCGCAAAAGGTGCTGACGGCTCAGCTGCGCGACATGGAAAAAAGCGGACTCGTTCACCGAGAGGTCTTTGCCGAGGTGCCGCCGAGGGTGGAATACTCGCTGACCGAGCTTGGACAAAGTCTCCGCCCCATTCTTGACGCCATGCTTTTGTGGGGAAAAGAATATAAAAGCAGCCATGAAAAGGCATGAAACGTAAAACCGCATCGGCCTTGTGCATCCTCTTTTGCTTGACAGAGGCTTTTATAAATTATATAATTAGATGCGATAAGCGATTTTTCCAAAGGAGGCATATAGGTGAGAACCTTTAAAAGAGCGATTTTCGGAGGATATAAAAGAGCCGCCGTTGACGATGAAATGCGGGAATTAAACGGCCGCATAGAAGAACTTGAAAGAGAAAAGGAAAAAAGCGAATTAAAGGCCGAGCTTGCACAGGAAAAAATCGGACAGCTTGAAAATCGGGTGGCGATCGTTGAACGCAGCGTCGTCCGTCTCAAGACCGAAAACGATTCCCTTGCGGCCGAAAACGAGGCCCTGACGCAAAAAAACGGCGAAACCGAAGAGCTTTACGGCGACATTGCCAAAATCTACGGCAGAGCATACGGCGCAGGCAGAGAAATCGTGTGCGATTCCAAGGAAACCGCCGAAAAAATGCTCGGCGATCTTGACCGTCGGTTTGACCTTGCCCTGTCCTCCTCCAAGGAAATTCTCGCAAGATATGAAGAAATCGAAAGAAACATAAATCTTTCCTTTGCGGCTTTGCAAAACGACATAAGCGCCGTTGCCCATTCGGCAAAAACGGCCATGATAAACGCAAAAAGCTTTTGCGGCATTTATGAAGACATGAAACGCGGTGTGCAAGAGGTACGCCTTGACGGCGAAAGACTTTTGTGCGAATATGAAAAACAGTCGTCGGAATTTGCGGCCGGCAGCAAGGAGACTTTCTCGGGAAAGCTCCCGACAGAAGATCCCTCCTCCGAGGAAGGCCTTTCGGACAGCATTGTGGCGATGGTCTCGGGAGAGGAACAAAAAATCATTTCCCCTGCCGCAGAGCAGCCGACCGAAAAAAAAGCCGCACCACGCGTAAGACCGTCTTCCCCTTCCGACAGGGTCAGAGTCTCAAAAGGCGGTTCAAAAGCCGCAGTACAAAGGGACGTCGGAAATTATGGGAGATACCGAGCAAAAAAGGATTTTTCCTCTAAGACGGAAGCAAAAAAAGAAAAGATTAAATAAGATTTTTAAACCCGAAGGCAACGGTATTTCGCTGCTTTCGGGTTTTTATTTTTGTTTATGGAGAATAAATTGTAATTTCTTTAAATTTTATCTCATTTTATACCAAAATTATACCGAAAAACATTGCAAAAAAAGTAAAAGTATGCTAATATAACATAGATTATGGCACTAAAATTTTAAAGGGCGTGGATCAATGACCGGAAACAACTATTTTTTAAACATTCTTTCCCGTTATTGCGATAGTCTTTGGGAGTATAACATCGCCGACGAAAGCATATTCGTCCACTTTGACAGGGCGGCCTCCTCCCTTGAAGGGCAGGCATATTCGGTGGATGAGCTTGTGAGAATATTTAAAGACGAATGTAAGTTTGACGCAAGCGAATATAACTGGACCCACTATCTCAACAAAAGCTATCTCGGCGAATTTTTGAAAAGCGGAAAGAATTCCGAACATTTTCAGCTCAGATTCAAGATAAACGGCTCCGAGCTTATGTGGTACAACATAACCGTTGAGCGCGTTGATTCCAATCGGCTTTACATTTCCGGCAAAAACATCTACAACGAAATAAAATTCTCCTCCCTTTATAAATCGATACAGAATTCCTTTGACAACATTCTGAACATCGACAGCGAAACCGGCACCTATATAATAGTTTTTTCCAGCCGCATGAAAAAACCGCCCGTCGAGGAATTTGACTATAACTGTCAGATGGAGCGTTTCTTTTCAAAACACCTCGCCATGGAGGACTCGAAATACATTGTCGACCGTATGCGCCTTGAAAATGTTGTGAGTGCCCTCGAGCATCAGGACGAGTATAAAGTGTTTTTCACCGTTGTTAACGAAAACGGCGAGTTTTCCTATAAAAAAGCCGTTTTCACCTATGTTGACGACAAGCACCGTTTTATAACCTATTCCCGCCTTGACATAAGCGGTATCGTCAAAAGATATGAGCGTCAAATCGGTCTTATACGCAAGGAAAACTACCGCGACAGCCTGACTGGGGCTCACAACCGCAATTTCTATGAATTAAATTTGAAATACCGCCCGATTTTCGGCGGAGTCGCCGTCATAGATGTTGACGACTTCAAGCTTTGCAACGACACCTACGGACACAGCCTCGGCGATAAAGCGCTTATCATGATTGCAAACACCATAAAGCACTTTATCGAGCCCCAGGATATGCTCATACGTTTCGGCGGAGACGAATTTCTCCTTATAATGCCCGACACAGACGACGATAAATTCGAAAATATTCTTTCTAAAATCCGTCACAAAATCGAGACCTCCTCAATCGAGGGCTTCGACGGACTTAAAATAACGGTCAGCATGGGCGGTGTGACGGCCAAAAACGAAACCTGCAACACAGCCGTCGGACGGGCCGACCGATATATGTATCGGGCAAAAAATCAGAAAAACACCTTTGTCACCGAGTGCATGGTGCTGCAGGAGGAAAAGATGTCCTCGGAAGAAGTTTCCGAAAACAAAAAGGAGCACATCCTCATTGTTGACGATTCCGAAATCAACCGCATGATGCTCAGAGAAATGCTGAAAAACGACTTTGAAATTTCCGAGGCGGCCGACGGCTCGGCCTGTCTTTCGATAATCGAGAACGAAAAAACCGATATTTCTCTCATTCTTCTCGACATTGTCATGCCGGTTATGAACGGCTTTGACGTTCTCGACGAAATGAACAAGACGAACATTATCGACAATATCCCGGTCATTATGATAACCTCCGACGACTCCGACCAAAACATCCGCAAGGCTTATGACCTCGGTGTAAGCGATTACATCAGCCGTCCGTTTGATTCCAAGGTCATTTATCGGCGCATTTTCAACACTATTAAGCTTTATGCAAAGCAGCGCAGGCTTATTTCCATGGTAACAAGGGAATCGAGAGAAAAAGAGCGCACCAACCGCATGATGATCGACATTCTCAGCGGCGTGGTGGGAATTAAAAACGGTGAGAGCGCTCCCCACATAAAGCATATTCAGAAGGTAACCCAAATTCTGCTCGATCGCCTTGTGTTTATGACCGACAAATACCCCTTAAGCCTTCAGGAATGTGCCCTCATTTCCACCGCCTCCACCCTTCACGACATAGGCAAAATGGGTATCGACACCAAAATTCTCAACAAGCCCGGCAAACTCACCGACGAGGAATTTGAGGAAATCAAAAAGCACACCGTCATCGGCGAAACGGTCCTCAAGTCCCTTGACAAATATAAGGACGAACCGCTGCTTAAAATTTCGGCGCAGATATGCCGTTGGCATCACGAGCGTTATGACGGAAATGGCTATCCCGACGGCCTTTCGGGGGACGAAATCCCCATATCGGCGCAAATCGTGTCGATTGCCGACGTTTTCGACGCCCTGATAAGTGATCGGGTGTACAAGAAGACATATTCGCCCGACGTGGCCTTCGACATGATAGAGCGCGGCAAGTGCGGAGTATTTAATCCGCTGCTTGTGGAATGTCTCAAATCCGTCAAATCCAAAATTATGACCGAGGTATACGGTTTTTAATTTTTCTGCGAGGTGATATTTTGCGAAAATCCTCCATCTTACATATCGCGGCTTTGGCGCTTGTGCTATGCCTTATTCTTTGTTCCTGCGGCGGCAGCAAGTCCTCTTCCGACGACGGGCTTCCGATTTTGACAATCGGCAGCGACATTTATGAGCCGTATTTTTATGTTGACAAGCAATATGTCGGCATTGATATTGACATTGCCACAGAGGCCTGCAAACGTCTCGGATATAAAGCTGTTTTTAAACAAATTAAATGGCAGACAAAGGACAGCTATCTCGAAAGCGGAGAGGTTGACTGCCTTTGGGGCAGCTTTACAATGAACGGCCGCGAGGACAGATATACCTGGGCGGGGCCTTATATGTCAAGCCGGCAAATAGTCCTTGTTGCGGAGGACAGCGGTATTTACACTCTTGACGATTTAAACGGCAAAACTCTTGCCGTGCAGAACAGCTCAAAACCGGAAGAGCTTTTTCTCGACGGAGAGCTGTCCGACAAAATTCATCTTAAAAATCTCTATGCCTTCCCTTCCATGGCGAATGTTATTTCGGCCATGAAGGACGGATATGTCGACGCCTGTGCGGGGCATGAAAACGCCTACCGCAGCTATATGAAAAAATGGAACGGTAAATTTCGCATTCTTGACGAGCCCTTACTTCGGGCAAATCTCGGAGTCGCTTTCTTAAAAGGAACCCATGAGGATTTTGCCCAAAGGCTGACCGACGTTCTTTTTGAAATGAAGCAGGACGGAACCATCGCCTCCATTCTTTCCGCTTATAACATTGATGCCGAAGCGGCGCTGTCGGAGGAATTGCAATGACAAGAAAGAAAAAGTTTGTCTCGGAATTTCAATTTTACAGCTTTCTCATTCTTATCGGAGTGGTTTTGGTATCGGTATCGATGCTCGTCGGAGAAAAAATCAGCAAAAATATGGCTCAGGATACTCTAAACAATTCAATTTTGTTTTTGGAAAACCAATGCATCGATTTCAACGATGTTATAAGGTCCGACGAAATCAAAAGTCTTGTCAGACTCACCGAAAAGGCACAAAACGTCAGCTATAACCTGTCTGTGGGCGACTATTCCCATTCCGATGAATTTATAAAAGAAATAACCGATATTGATCGGCTCGAAGCGCTTTTTGTGCTCGATGAAAATTTCAATCCGGATTATCAGCATTTTGAAAACGGTAACGGCATTTCCGATTGGGAAAGCGCGGTGACCAATCCGGCCATAAGCGAAATTATCGAACACCCCTCAAAGATTTACTCCTCACGCATCGAAAAGAACGGAAAAATATATGATATATGCGCCGTTTCACGAAAGGATAAAAAGGGACTTGTCTTTGCCGTTCGTTATCAAGACAGAGACACTCTTACATCCTATCAACTTGCTCTTGAGGATATGCTCACAGGCTATGAGGAAAATTCAAACGGCAAACTTTATATAACCGACGGGCAAACCGTCATAGGCTCAACCGAGGAAAGCGACCACCGCAAGACCGCTTCGGATGTTGCCTGTATAACGGCTCTTGACGGTGTAGAGCAGCGAAAAAAGCTGACAAGAATATACGCCGATGACAAGGTATATTACGGCGGTCACTCAAGCTTTCAGGATTATCAGCTTTATGCGGTATATGAGCGAAATGACGTTTTCGCATTTTGCCACAGTCTTATGCTCGTGGCACTTGCCACCTACTGCACGCTGATGGTTTTTGTCGTGTTTATTCACAACAGCATAAGAAACCGTCACCTTGAAGAAATCAACGGCCAGTTTGAAATCATTCGCGCCGTCAGCAAAATTTATGTCACCAATATACTCGTAAATCTTAAGGCCAATCGGCTGGAGTTTTTGTACGGTGCGGGTGAATTTCCCAAATATAACAACCGCATGACCGCAAAGCAAGCCTTCGAAACGGTATTTCTCCACTATATTTCGGAAGAGGATCGGGAAAAATATCGCGAATTTTGCGACTTTTCAACCTTGAACAGCCGACTTGGCGGCAAGGAATACATTGAGTTTTCATATAAAAATCTCCGCGGCGAATGGCTCAACGACATGATAATTCCAAACGACACCTTCCCGAACGGAGACGTAAAGAGTTTTCTTCTTGTCACCAAAAGCATCGACAATCAAAAGCGGCTGGAGCTTGAATACCAACAAAAGCTTGAAATTGCGGTTGCCAACGAAAAGAGGGCAAGCCGTGCCAAAACCGATTTTCTGCGTCAGATGAGCCACGACGTCAGAACCCCCATAAACGTTATTCTCGGCATGATGGAAATCGGCGATCAAAATGCAAATAACCCGGAAAAGCTTAAATACTGCCGAAACAAGACAAGAGAGGCCGCCAACTTCCTTCTCGAGCTTGTTAACGACATTTTGACCATAAATAAGCTCGACTCGGGCAATCTTGAAATTTCAAAATCGCCGTTCTCGCTAAGCGAGGTTGCGGGAAAAATATTTTCCATAACGAAGAGTCAGGCGCAAAACAAAAACATTTCCCTTGAAAACACCGGCATGAACATAATACACGACAGCGTTCTCGGCGACTCGCTTTATGTTCAGCAAATCATACTCAACATTGTCAGCAACGCAATTAAATACAGCGACAGCGGCAGTTCGGTTAAATTCTCGGCGGATGAGATTTCCGACAACGGAAGCTTCGGCGAGTATAAATTCACCTGTATCGACAGAGGTATAGGCATGAGCGACGAATTCCAAAAGAAAATGTTCGAGCCCTTTGCTCAGGAATCCTCCGAAACGCTTTACAACCACAGCGGAATCGGCCTCGGTCTTTCGGTGGTCAAAAAACTGACCGACAAAATGGGCGGCCGCATAAACGTTATAAGCAGAAAGAATTTCGGAACGAAATTTGAAGTGTTCCTGCCCTTTGAATATGACAAATCAGAGCACAAAGCAACCCTTTGCGACACCTCGGTATCAAGAAATCTTAACGGAATCAAGGTTCTCGCGGCCGAGGATAACGAGTTGAATCTCGAAATAGTCGAGCATTTTCTCAAAAATGCCGGTGCGGAATATGTAACGGCGGAGAACGGCAAAAGGGCTGTCGAAATTTTCTCGGCCTCAAAGCCGGGTGAATTCGACGTCATTCTTATGGACGTGATGATGCCGGTCATGAGCGGAACCGACGCCGCGCGGGCCATTCGTTCTCTGAACCGTCCCGACGCAAAAAGCATTCCCATTCTTGCCATGACGGCCAATCTTTTTGACGAGGACATTGCCGAATGCTTAAATGCCGGCATGAACGGGCACATTGCAAAGCCCATTTCCCAAAACGGTCTTGTTGCGGCCGTCCTAAAAATTTTGAAAGGCGGAAAATAAATTGGAGCTTAAAGAATTTTATCAAGCAATCGGTTCGGATTTTGACGAAATTTTCAAACGTTTCGGCAACGAACAGCTCATACTTAAATTTGTCAAAAGCTTTGAAAAGGACAAAAGCTTTTCCGAGCTTTGCGAAGGATTTGAAGAGAAGGACATCGAAAAGGCCTTCCGCGCCGCCCACACGCTCAAGGGCGTCAGCGTAAATCTCGGCTTTTCCGAGCTTTATGCGGCTTCAAGCGAGCTGACCGAAGTATTAAGGGCAAAAACCTTCGACGGCTCCTCCCCTCTTTTCGAGAAGGTGAAGGAGCAATATAACAAGGTTATTTCGGGACTTCGCAGCCTGTAAATTTTTCTTTAATCCAATAAAAAAATCCTTGAAAAATTCTTTTATGTATGTTATAAATATATTGTAAAAGGAATTTTAAGGGCAAATTTGTCGAAAGACAAAGACGCAAAGCCACGGTGTCTAAACATCATTTGATGCACGATCGGCCGGCTGCAAACACTTTTTTGTGTGTGCGGCCGGCCTTTTTGCTTTTACAAATTCTTGAAGATGTATTTATTGGGGAATAAATTCCCCTGACAGGCCTTTTTAAAGGCCCGGGAGAAACAGATGAAAAGTATTTTCGATGAGCTGAAAAACGCCCTCGGATGCCAATATATTTCCGACATAAAAAACGAACGTCCGCTTAAAATTCTGAATGCCATCGGCCGCATGGAGCTTTCGGATTACAGTCTTTCCGAGCTTTCCGGCCTTTCGGGATATATTTCGGAAAATGAAGTCTGCTTTGAAAATCATCTTCACGCGGGAGAGCATTTTAAAAGACAGCTTGCGGATTTATCGAACACGGAGGTTGAAGAATGAAACGGTCCCCTTTCGGCAAGGTTATGGTTGCCGTGGGAGGCGTGCTTTGTGCGCTGCTTCTCGTTATCCTTGCCTGTAATGTTACAATTATCATAAAAGGAACGGTAAATCCCGACAAGCCGCCCACAGTTTTCGGCGTTGCGCCGATGGTTGTGCTTTCCGGCTCCATGAGCGGAACGGCCGAGGATCACATTGAGGTCGGCGACCTGATTTTCTGCACAAAGCCCGACATCGACAGTCTTAAGGAAGGAGACATCGTTTCCTTTATGGACAACAGAACGGTTGTCACCCACCGAATCGTCAAAATCGAGCAGCAGGACGGACAAAAGCTTTTCACCACAAAAGGCGACGCCAACAACATTGAGGACTCTCCGATTTCGGCCGACAAGATAATCGGCAAATATAAAGGAAGAATTCCTAAGCTCGGCGACTTTGCCATGTTCCTTCAAACGCCCCTCGGCATGGCGGTCTTTATCGGTATTCCCGTCTGCGCCTTTATAATTTACGACATTATACGCCGTCAGCGCCAGGCAAAAAAAGGCAACGACGAAACCGAAGAGCTTAAAAAGGAGCTCGAACGGCTTAAAGCAGAGAAGGCTCAAAACGACCGAGAAGGTCAGTAAAAATTTAAGGTTATATTTTTGCGTGGCCGACGCCACAGGTTGCCTCGCAATTCTATACAGCGGCTTTTCGCCGCAAAAATACAGCAAATTGATATATTAGGAGGATTTTTAAAATGACTAAGAAGAATAACCCAACAATGAAAATCGCCGCAGTACTTGTTGCGCTGGTACTCATCACTTCCTGCTTTGTCGGAAGCACTTTTGCTAAGTATGTAACAAACGGAGACCTTACCGGCAGCGCAAGAGTTGCAAAATTCGGTGTAAACGTAACCTCAAACGGCTCCATGTTTGCCAAAGAATATGATACCGATACCCAGAACATAGTTGCAACCATTGCAAAGTCCGTTGTTTCCACCGATAACGTTGTTGCCCCCGGTACCAAAGGCGACGCCGTAAGCACCACTCTCAGCGGAACTCCCGAAGTTGCCGTCAAAGTTGATTACGATGCCACCGGCGACATTGTTCTTAATGATAATTGGAAAAAAGCGGACGGTTCATTCTACTGCCCCCTCACATTCAAGATTTCCACTTATGACGACGGGCTTGATGAAACGGTAAACGAAGTATACTCCGGCAAGGATTATAACTCGAAAGAGGCTTATGTCGCAGCAATTGAATCTGCCATTAAGAAATATAGCAGAACTTATCCCGCCGGTACTGATTTGTCGACCGTAGCAAAGCACTCGCTTGCAGTTTCTTGGGAATGGCCTTTCTCCACCGACGAAAATGACGCCAACGACACCTATCTCGGAGATCAGGCCGCCGAGGGAAAAGCCGCAACCGTGTCCATTCAGGTAACCACGACCGTAACCCAGATTGACTGATTATTTCAAAACATAAAAGCATAGTCTCATCTCAATCTTATTTAATCTCAATTCCCGGAGCCTCCGTCATGTGGCGGGCGGAGGCCCGGTATATAATCGAAAGCCTTTTTTAAGACTCTCGATTATGTGCCGGAAAAAAGAAAGGAGCGAAGGACTTGAAAAGGGTTAAAAATTTCGAACGATTCCTCATCCCCTCCCTTGTTCTGCTTTTTATTCTTCAAGTGCTGCTGCTCCCCGCCGCTCTCGGTGTGACGTTTGCCTCCCGTTCGGTAAATCCCGAGCACACGCTGACCTATACGCCCGGCTCCCTTGAATTTGACAGCGACACCGAGCTTTACGAAAACGGTTCTGCCAAGCTTTCGCTTTTTGAAACGGCATATCAAAACGCCGAGGCGCAAAACGGGCAAAAAATAATAGCTCCCGGAACCGATAAAAACAGTATCATCCGTCTTAAAAACGAGTCCGGCGGAGAAATTTCCTACACCGCCGTGCTCTGGTCAAAGGACACGGCTGCCGAGAGGACAGCCGCCGTATCTCTTTCGGGAGACGGTTTTTCGGACGCCGAAAACGCTCTCCTTCCCTCCGACATTGACCAAAATTCGGTCATAAGAGCTGTGAGCGGAACGGTTTCCTCAAAAAATGTTCAGGATTTTGATATAAACTGGGTTTGGGATTTTGAAAATCAGCAGAATTCCGTCGCACGGGACAAAATCGACACCGCCCTCGGAAACAAGTCTGCCGACGGAAATCCCGACGAGCTGACGGTCGGTTTTTATATCGTCGTAAACGACGGCAATTCATACGTCACTCCCGAATTTCCCAAAACAGGCGACAAATCGGCGGTTTGGGGATTCGGAGCGTGTTTTGTGCTCAGTCTTTGTATAATTTCGGGTCTTGCAATCGACAGGAGAAAAGCAAAAAAATATGAAAACTAAAAGATTTCTATCCCTTTTAGGTAAAATTCTCGGGACGGTCTTGACGGTTGTTTTGGCGGTTATGCTTGTCCTTAACATATACGTCGCGGCCGCCCGTAACATTTTCGGGAAAAATAATCCCACCGTTTTCGGATTTTCCTCGGCCGCCGTTGTCACGGGAAGTATGTCTCCCGCGATTAACGCAGGGGATTTTATCGTTACAAAACGCTGTACAAGCTATGAAATCGGTGATATAATTACCTTTGAAGGTTCTTCCGCCGCCACCACCCACCGAATTGTCGGAAAAATCGACGGCGGTTTTATCACCAAAGGTGACGCCAACGACACGGCCGACGGCGAAACCGTTCCAGAAAGCAGTATTGTCGGCAAGGTGGTGCTGACGGTCGGCGGCGCCGGAAACATTATCATCGCCGCAAAAAGTCCCCTCGGAATGCTCTGTATTCTCGCAGTCCTCATTGCGTTTATTTACATTCCCGAGCTTATAAAGAAGAAAAGAAGGAGTTGAGCTGTTTGAAAGAGAAAAATAAGAATTCAAAGCTCAAGCTCCCTCTTCGAGCCTATATTCTCTATCTTCTGCTCATCACCTTTGCGCTGAGCGGAATAACCTTTTCACGGTATATCGCTTCGTCAAGCGGAGACGACTCGGCAAGAGTTGCCGTGATAAAAAATCTTGACATAACCGAAACAGGCAATTTTACCGAACCGCAGAATTGGGTTATAATGCAGCTTGCAATCAGGAAAATGAC
>URYV01000009.1 GCA_900552285.1 uncultured Oscillospiraceae bacterium | reverse complement strand
ATATTTTAATATATCACTTGCAAAATATATTAATTTAAAGAAAATAAAGATTCCACCGTTGCAACCTCGGGCACCGAGTGGGTTCCCATGCGCTCGCCCACAATTTCGCTTGTGGAGCATCCGATAACGACGATTTGCCCCTCTTTAAGACCCGACATTTCAAGCACCTGTTCGGCGGCTTTTTTTGCCTGTTCTTTTAAATCTTCATACATTTTATTCACCCTTCAGTCCGTCGAAAAGCTGTTTTGTGGCTTTGCTTTTGTCAAGAATAAGCACGATAATAACCGAAGAAACAAGTCCGGCTACGGCTTGAACGGCGTTTCCGGGAATGCTTCCCACGGCCGCAGCACCGTAAAGGCACAGCTCATAGAGGAAATATCCGCCTATCATGATAAGCTCTCCGGCAACGGCCGCAACGGTGTAGGAAACGGGGGATGACACATGTTTTTTAAGCGCCTTTGCAATGAGAGCTGCGGCAAGTGCCATTAAAAATTTGATTATAAGCGTTGCGGGAACATAGTGGAAATAACCGCCGAGAAGGTCGGTCAGCGCCGAGCCGATTCCACCCGCAAGACCGCCGTAGACGGGGCCGAGACAAAAACCCGCAAGGAGAACGAAGCAGTCGCCGAGATTCACATAGCCGTTTGTCATGGACGGCACGGGAATGTGAATGAATGTGGCGGCGCAGGCGAGAGCCGCAAACAGAGCGGCAAAGACCAGCTTTTTAACCTTGGTGTTGTTCATTTTTCTTTCCTTCTTTTCTCGAAATTATAAGCCGTTTTCAGCTTACGCATTAAGAGCGTTTTCGATGTCCTCGATAATATCGTCGACGTTTTCGATTCCCACCGAAAGCCTGACAAGGTCGGGTGTTATACCGCAGGCGGTAAGCTGCTCGTCGGTCAGTTGGCGGTGGGTGGTGCTTGCGGGATGAAGTACGCATGTGCGCGCGTCGGCCACATGGGTGACTATTCTTGCAAGCTTCAAATTGTCGAGAAATTTAACGGAGGCGTCTCTGCCGCCCTTAACACAGAAAGAAATAACTCCGCTTGAGCCGTTTTTGAGATATTTTTTGCACAGGTCATAATATTTGCTGCCTTCAAGCGAAGGGTAATTTATTGAACCGATTTTGGGATTTTTTGCGAGATATTCGGCAATCTTCTGCGCGTTCCGGCAATGCCTTTCGACCCGAAGATGAAGGGATTCGAGGCCGAGATTTAAAATGAAGGCGTTTATGGGGGAGGCCTGAGCTCCCGTGTCGCGCATAAGGTGGGTGGTGGCCTTGGTGATGTATGCCGCCTTTCCGAAGGCCTCGGTGTATACAAGACCGTGATAGGATTCGTCGGGAGCGGTCAGCCCGGAAAATTTTTCGGGATATTTTGTCCAGTCGAAGTTACCCGAATCGACAATGGCTCCGCCCGTCGAGCAGGCGTGGCCGTCCATATATTTTGTGGTGGAATGGGTGACAATGTCGGCGCCGAATTCAAAGGGACGGCAGTTAATGGGGGTGGGGAAGGTGTTGTCGATTATAAGGGGAAGGCCGTTTCTGTGGGCGAGAGCGGCAAAACGCTCGATGTCAAAAACCGCAAGAGAGGGGTTAGACAGCGTTTCACCGAAAATAAGACGGGTTTTGCCGTCGATGAGTTTTTCGATTTCCTCATCCGAGCTCTGAATGTCGAAATACCTTGTCTCGATACCCATTTCTTTAAGGGTTTTGGAAAACAGGTTGACCGTTCCGCCGTAGATTTCGCCCGAGGCGAGAATGTTTTCTCCGCTGTGGCAGATGTTGAGCACCGCAATCATGTTTGCCGTCTGACCGGAAGAGGTCAGAACTGCGCCCACGCCGCCCTCAAGAGCGTTTATCTTGTCGGCGACGGCCGAAAGGGTGGGATTGGATATTCTGGTGTAAAGGTGTGTGTTAAGCTCGAGATTAAAGGCCTTTCCCATGTCCTCGCAGGTGTCATAGGCAAAGGTGGTGGACTGATAAATGGGGAGCACGCGGGGTTCGCCTGTGCCGGGAGCATAGTTTCCCTGTACGCATATAGTTTCCTGATGTCTCATTTTGTCTCCTTATTTGCTTAAAAGCTCGACAGCCTTTTCGGCAACCTCTCTTGAACCGAGAGCCGAAAAACGGATATATCCTTCTCCGCACCGTCCGAAGCCTTCACCGGGTGTGGTGACAATGGCATAGGTTTCAAGGAGATAGTCGAAGAATTTCCAGCTGCCCATGCCCTCGGGAGTTTTTACCCAGACATAGGGCGAGTTTTCTCCGCCGAAAGCGGTAAATCCCGCGGCGGTCAGTCCCTTTTTGATGAGGGCGGCGTTGCCGAGATAATACTCGATGTTTGCCTTCACCTGTTTTTTGCCCTCTTCGGAATAGACGGCCTCGGCGGCGCGCTGGATAACATAGGGTACGCCGTTGAATTTGGTGCCCTGTCTGCGTCCCCAAAGGGTCTGAAGGGAGACCTTTTCGCCCTTAGAATCGGTTCCGCAAACTTCCTTCGGAACCACGGTAAAGCCGCATCTCGTGCCGGTAAAGCCGGCGGTCTTGGAAAAGCTGCGGAATTCGATGGCACACTCTTTCGCACCTTCGATTTCGAAAATGCTGTGGGGAATCGAGTCGTCGGTTATAAAGGCTTCATAGGCCGCGTCGAAAAGAATGATCGCGTTTTCTTTTCTTGCATAGTCGACCCATGCCTTAAGCTGCTCTTTTGTGGCCACCGAGCCGGTGGGATTGTTGGGGGAGCAGAGATAAATTATGTCGGTGTGAGTGTCGGGAGGGCAGGGAGTGAAGCCGTTTTCCTCGGTGCATGGAAGATAAACGATTTTCGAAAATCTTCCGTCGTCGGTAGGCTCACCCGAACGGCCGCCCATGACGTTGGTGTCGACATAAACGGGATATACCGGATCGCCCACCGCCACAATGTTGTCGACGCCGAAAATGTCGCCGATGTTGCCGCAGTCGCTCTTTGCGCCGTCGCTTATGAATATTTCGTCGGCCGAGATGTCGATGCCTCTTGCCTTGAAATCGTTTTCGGCAATGGTCTCTCTGAGGAAATCATAACCGAATTCGGGGCCGTAGCCGCGGAAGGTCTCCGCCTTGCCCATTTCGGCCGAAGCCTTTTCCATTGCCTCGACAACGGCGGGAACAAGGGGAAGGGTTACGTCTCCGATGCCGAGACGGAGCACTTCACGGTCGGGATTTGCCTTTTTAAATTCGTTGACACGGCGGGCAATTTCCGAAAAAAGATAACCGCCGCGAAGCTTTAAGAAGTTTTCGTTTACTTTTGCCATTGGTATTCACCTTCAAAAACAAATTCTGCGGGGCCGGTCATCATGACGGGTCCCTGTCCGTTCCATTCGATAATAAGCTCTCCGCCCAGCAGACGAACCACCGAACGGTCGCCGGTCAGCCCGTTGAGCCGCGCCGCAACATGGGTGGCGCAGGTGCCGGTTCCGCAGGCAAGCGTTTCGCCCGTACCGCGCTCGTATACCCTCATTTCAATGAGACCGGGCTCTATGACCTTTGCAAATTCGGCGTTGACTCTTCTCGGGAACGCCGGGTGGCACTCGAATTTTGAGCCGATGCCGTCGATGTCGAATTTTGAAAGGTCGACGTCTTTATCGAGAAAAACCACGCTGTGGGGATTTCCCATGGAAACGCAGGTCGTCTTATATGTAACGCCGTCAACCTCGATGTCCTGAGCAACCACGGGGTTTTTGTCGAAAACGGTGGGAATGTCAAGACCGTTTAAAACCGGAGCGCCCATGTCGACGGTTATAAGCTTTGTTTCGCCGTTCTCACGGAAAAATTTAAGATATTTTATGCCGGCGCCGGTTTCCACCGAAATTTCGTCCTTGTCGGTAAGCCCCTTGTCGCGGACATATTTGCCCACGCAGCGAATGCCGTTGCCGCACATTTCCGAAATTGAACCGTCGGCGTTATACATGACCATTTGAAAGTCGGCAATGTCGGAGGGGCAAATTAGAATCAGTCCGTCCGAGCCGACGCCGAAATGACGGTCGGAAATTTTCTTTGCAAGCTCGGAAGGGTTTTCCGGCATACCGTCAAGGCAGTTGACATAGACATAGTCGTTGCCCAGTCCCTGCATTTTTGTGAATTTCATAGCTATCCTTCCTTACACTTTACAGAAGATTTATGCCGTTCTTCGCACATTCTTCCACCATTTCCTTAGGCCAGGCCGAAACCTGAACCTCGCCGATATGGGCCTTTTTGAGGAAGAACATGCAAAGTCTCGACTGACCGATGCCGCCGCCCACCGTATAGGGGAGCTTTCCTTCAAGCAAATCCTTTTGGAAGGGGAGGTCTGCACGGTCGCTGCACCCACGCTCCTCAAGCTGGGACAGCAGAGATTTTTCGTCCACGCGAATTCCCATCGACGAAAGCTCGAAGGCGATCCCGAGAGTTTCATACCAAACGAGAATGTCTCCGTTGAGGGTCCAGTCGTCATAGTCGGGAGCGCGGCCGTCGTGAATGTCGCCCGACTTAAGCTTTCCGCCGATTTCCCCGAGGAAAACGGCGCCGTATTTTTTGCAGACGGCGTTTTCGCGTTCTTTTGGGGAAAGCTCGGGATATGCGTCCTCAAGCTCTTGGGTGGTGACAAAATGAATTTCGTCGGGAAGCACGGGAGAAATCTCGGGATAGAGACCGAAAAGATAAATTTCGGTGGCCTTAAGCACCTCGTAGATGCTTTTCACGGTGTCCTCGAGGGCCTCCTTGGTGCGGTTTTCGTGTTCAATGACCTTTTCCCAGTCCCATTGGTCGACATAAAGGGAATGTAGGTTGTCGGTGTCCTCGTCGCGGCGTATGGCGTTCATGTCGGCGTAAAGTCCTTCGCCCGGCTCATATCCGTATTTTCCGAGAGCCCAACGCTTCCATTTCGCGAGAGAATGGACGATTTCCATGACCTCTCCCGTGGATTTGACGTCAAAGGCGACCGGACGCTCGACACCGTTGAGGTTGTCGTTGAGACCGGAATCTTTTCTGACGAAAAGAGGAGCGGACACGCGGGTCAGATTAAGGGTCTTGGCCAGCTCGCACTGGAAAAAGTCCTTGACCTGTTTTATGGCCACCTGCGTGTCGCGAAGGGACAGCAGAGATTTATAGTTTTCGGGAATTATAAGAGACAAGGTTTTCACTCCTATCAATACTGGTTAAGATATTTTTCCACTTCCCAAGAAGAAACGCGGGTGCAGTATTCTCTCCACTCGTTCTTCTTGTGTTCGATATATTTTTCGGCAATGTGGCTGCCGAGGGTTTCCATAACAAGGCTGTCCTTCTGCATTTCCTTAAGAGCCTCGTTAAGGCTTGCGGGCATTTTGTCTATTCCGAGTTCCTTGCGCTCGTCGTGACCGAGATCGTAGACGTTGGAGTTGACGGGGGCGACGGGGGTGAGATTTCTCTTGAGTCCGTCAAGACCCGCCGCAAGGCAGAGAGCCAGGGTGAGGTAGGGGTTTGCCGACGGATCGGGACAACGGAGCTCGATTCTTGTTCCGGCGCCGCGGCTTGTGGGAATACGGATGAGGGGGCTGCGGTTCTGCGCCGACCAGGCTATGTGAACGGGAGCCTCATATCCCGGCACAAGGCGTTTGTAGGAATTTACAAGGGGGTTGGTAACGGCGGCCATACCCTTAACGTGCTCCATGATTCCGGCGATAAAGCTGTATGCGGCCTTGCTCAGCTGCAGGGGGTCGTTTTCGTCAAAGAAGGCGTTTTTGCCGTCCTTGCCGCGGAGCGACATATTGACGTGCATACCGGAACCCGCACGGCCGAAAAGGGGCTTTGGCATAAAGGTGGCGTAAAGGTCGTGGGCGGCGGCGGTGGTCTTTACCGCAAGCTTGAAGGTGGTGATGTTGTCGGCGGTACGCAGCGCCTCGTCATATTTAAAGTCGATTTCATGCTGCCCTCCCGCAACCTCATGGTGGGAGGCTTCGATTTCGAATCCCATTTCCTCAAGGGTCAGGCAAATGTCTCTGCGGCACTGTTCACCGAGGTCGACGGGGCTCTGGTCGAAATATCCGCAGGTGTCGTCGGTTTTTGTGGTGGGGCGGCCCTGCTCGTCAAGCTTGAAAAGGAAGAATTCGCACTCGGGTCCCACGTCGAATTCATAACCCATGTCGTTGGCCTCTTTGATGACCTTTTCGAGTATGTAGCGGGGATTACCGGCAAAGGGCTTCATGTCGGCGCCGTAGACGTCGCATATAAGACGGGCGGTCTTGCCCTGCTTAAGTCTCCAGGGGAAAACCACAAAGGAGTCGATGTCGGGAACGAGGTACATATCCGATTCCTCAATACGCGCAAAACCCTCGATGGAGGAGCCGTCGAACATACACTTGTTGTCAAGGGCTTTTTCAAGCTGACTTAAGGTTATGGCGACGTTTTTCAGCGAACCGAAAATGTCGGTAAACTGAAGGCGGATAAAGTTTACTTCCTGCTCTTTGGCAATGCGGATAACATCCTCTTTTGTGTATTTAGACATTGTATGCACTCCTTGAAATTCATCCATAAAATTTGGCTTAAATTATATCATATACAATATATATTGTCAATAAAAGGGGGCAAGAAAACTTGCATTTCCACCGAATAAAAATTCAGTTTGGGTATTTTAAACATTAACCCTTGACTTGAAGGCCGTTTGTGGCATAATATTACCTGTACTTAAGAAAAATGCAGGTAAAAAATATGGAGTTTAAGAAAAATACCGAGACCCGCGCGGTCATAACGGCCGTATCCTCCGACGGAAACGGCATCGCAAAAATCGACGGCATGACCGTCTTTGTGCCCAAAACCGCGGTGGGGGACGAGATAATTCTGCGGATAATAAAGGTCTGTAAAAATTACTGTATCGCAAAGGCCGTTTCGGTTTTAAAGCCGTCGAAATGCAGGGTCGAGCCCGACTGCGAGGCATTCGGAAAATGTGGGGGCTGCGTCTTTCGCCACATTTCCTACGACGAGGAATGCCGTATAAAATATGAGCGGGTGAGAGACTGCATAAGCCGTATCGCAAAGCTTGACATAATACCTGATGAGATTATAGCCGCCGACAAAACGGACGGCTACAGAAACAAGGCTCAGCTGCCCATCGGAATTGACGAAAAGGGAGAGCCTTTTGCGGGATTTTATGCAAAAAAAAGCCACCGAATTGTCAAAATCGGCAACTGCGGTCTCGAGCCTGCCGAGTTTTCAAAAATCACCGAAATTTTTATAAATCACCTGAAAAAATACGGAATTTCGGTGTATGACGAAAGCACGGGGAAGGGACTTTGCCGCCATCTTTATATTCGTAAGGGCAGCGAAAGCGGTCAGATTGCGGTCTGCGCCGTCATAAACGGACAGAGTCTTAAAAATCAGCGTGAGCTTGCCGAAAAAATCGTCGAAAAGGTTCCCGAAGTTGTCAGCTTTACGGTTAACATAAATCGCAACAGAAACAATGTCATAATGGGGAACGAATGTAAGACGGTTTACGGTTCCGATACCATAACCGACACCCTTTGCGGAGTGAAATTCGTGCTTTCGCCCCTTTCGTTTTATCAGGTCAATTCTTTTCAGGCACGCCGTCTTTTTGAAAAGGCAATCGAGCTTGCCGATCTTGGCGAAACCGACACCGCCGTCGATCTTTACTGCGGCGCCGGGGCTATAGGTCTCATTGCCGCGAAAAACAAAAAAATCTCCCGCCTTTTCGGTGTGGAAATTGTTCCCGAGGCGGTGGAAAACGCCAAACTGAACGCAAAAATAAACGGCATTGCAAACGCAGAGTTTATATGCGGAGACGCCTCCTTCGGCGCAAAGGCTCTTGCAAAGCGTAAAGTCCGTCCCGACGTCGTTTTCGTCGATCCGCCGCGAAAGGGCTGCGACCGAGAGGTGTTGGAAATTGCGGCAAATGATATGAATCCGAGAAAAATCGTCTATGTTTCCTGTGACCCCGCCACCTTTGCAAGGGACGCGGCGGTGCTTTGCGAACTCGGATTTCGTCTTAAAAGAGCGATACCCGTGGATCTCTTCCCTCGGACGGCTCATGTGGAGACGGTAGGTCTTTTTGAAAATGAAAAATAATTCAAGGTCGGGCACCTTTTTTGTGCTGCTTTCGGCGGTGACCTTCAGTCTTGCCGGAATACTTATCAAAATCATCGACTGGTCTCCCGTCACCATAAACGGAGTGCGCAGCATTTTTGCCGCCGCGGTTATGTTTGCATTTATGAAAGCGACGGGTCACAAAATCAGGGTGAACAAAACCGTGATTTTTGCGGCGCTGTGCAATGTTGTCATGAATCTGACCTACGTCTGCGCCACAAAAATAACCTCGGCCGCCAACGCCATCGTGCTTCAGTTCACCATGCCGATTTTTATAATAATTTTTTCGGTGGTCTTTCTCAAAAAGAAACCGCAAAAGGCCGAGGTCGTCACCTGCATAACGGTTTTTGTCGGCATAATTTGCTTTTTCTTCGACGGGCTGACGGCAAAGGGCTTGGCGGGAAACATACTTGCCATAATTTCGGGAGCGACCTATGCGGTCATATTTATGCAAAAGGCCATTCCCAATTCCGATTTCGAAAGCTCGGCCTTTTTCGGCCAGCTTATGAGCGTTGCGATCGGGGTTCCGTTTTTGTTTACCGAGAGCTCCTTTACCTCCACCGACATTTGGGCGGTGGCCGTGCTCGGAATTGTTCAGATGGGGCTTTCCTATGTGTTCCTTTCGATAGGACTTCGCTCGGTCTCGCCAATAACCGCATCGCTGACATCCACCGTCGAGCCCATTTTAAATCCCGTGCTTGTGGCGATTTTTTATCACGAAACGGTGGGGTGGCTGTCCCTTTTCGGGGGAGCGGTTGTAATCGGCTCGGTGGCGGTTTATAATGTTTTAAAGGCGAAGGAGGGTGTGAAAAATGGATGAAAAAACCTGTCCCGCCTTTAAAAGGTGCGGAAGCTGTCAGCTGCTTGATTTGCCATATAACCGTCAGCTGCTTATAAAGCAGAGTAAGGTCAAAAGGCTGCTGTCGAGATATAAAAGGCCTGAAAAAATCGTCGGCATGAAAAATCCTTATCATTACCGAAACAAGGTTCAGGCCGCCTTCGGAGTGTCGAGGGGAAGAATAATTTCCGGGGTTTATCAGTCAAGTTCCCATAAAATCGTGTCTGCGGACGGCTGTCTTCTTGAGGATAAAAAGGCCGATGAAATAATCGCCGACATCCGCAAAATGTGTCCGAATTTTAAAATAAAGGCCTATGACGAAAAGAGCGAAACGGGGCAGCTCCGCCATGTGCTTGTGCGAAGGGGCTTTGAAACGGGCGAGATAATGGTGGTTCTTGTGACCGCAAGGGAGGAACTCAGGTCGGCAAACAGCTTTGTAAACGAGCTTTTGCGCCGCCACCCGGACATAACCACCGTCGTACAGAACATAAACGGCGGTTTTACAAGCCTTGTGCTGGGTGAACGGCAGAAAATTCTTTTCGGCAAGGGCTATATCGAGGACGTGCTGTGCGGCCTTAAATTCAGAATTTCCCCCAAATCCTTTTATCAGGTAAATCCCGTTCAGACCAAGGTTCTTTACAACAAGGCGATAGGCTATGCCGACCTTTCGGGGGAGGAAACCGTGTTTGACGCCTATTGCGGAATAGGAACCATCGGCCTTTGCGCCGCCTCTCATGCGAAAAGGGTCGTCGGAGTCGAGCTTAACAAAACGGCGGTCAGCGACGCAAAGCGCAACGCCGAGCTCAACGGTATAACCAATGCGGAATTTTATGCCGCCGATGCAGGTCTTTTTATGGAAAATGCGGCGCAAAACGGGCAGAGACCCGATGTGGTTTTTATGGACCCTCCGAGGGCGGGAAGCAGCATAAAATTTTTAAAATCTCTGCTAAAAACCGCTCCCGAAAAAATCGTATATATTTCCTGCAACCCCGAAACAATGGCTCGGGATCTTGCATTTCTCACGGAGGACTATGCCGTCGATAAGCTTTGCCCCGTGGATATGTTCCCCCACACCGAGCACATTGAGTGTGTGTGTCTTTTAAAACGAAAAAAAGGAGAAAAAGCGTTATGAAACTGATGATTGCCTCTGATATTCACGGTTCGGAATACTATTGCAAACAAATGCTTGAGGCATTTGAGCGGGAAGGCGCCGACAGGCTGCTGCTGCTCGGAGACATTCTCTATCACGGTCCGAGAAACGACCTTCCGAAGGATTATGCGCCGAAAGCGGTAATATCAATGCTCAACGGCATAAAAGACCGTGTTTTCTGCGTTCGCGGAAATTGCGACACCGAGGTCGACCAAATGGTGTTGGATTTTCCGATTTTAGCAGATTACTGCATAATCCCCGCCGAAAAACGCCTGATTTATGCGACCCATGGCCATAATTTCAACATGAGCAGCCCGCCGCCCTTGCGCAAAGGGGACATATTGCTTCACGGACACACCCACATTCCCGCATGGCAGCCCTTCGGCGACGGCAATCTTTATCTCAATCCCGGCTCGGTGTCGATTCCGAAGGAAAACAGCGAGCACGGCTACATGATTTTTGAAAACAACGTATTTTTGTGGCGCTCGCTTGACGGCAAGACCTATAACGAGCTTTCGCTGTAAATAAAAAAAGTCCCGAGAGGGACTTTTTTATTTCTTTTTTTTGACGGGCTTTGTCAAAAGACTTATAAATCCGACTGCGGTGCCCACACCGTAAAAAAGATGAAGCAAAAAGAAAAGAACGGGAAGAGTCAGATAAAAAACATGGAATTTCTTTTCCGATTTTATCGCCGAAACCGTCATAACTATGGCGGCGGCAAAATAACAGCCGAAGAAAAGGGCGGGAAAAACCCACGAAACAAGGCCGAGCAAAACCGCGGCGATTATTCCCACAAAAAATACAAAGGGAACAAGGTGGTAAAGGGAAAGACAGCCGGGACAGATTTTTTCGGTTCGCCCCACCCAGTATCCGTTGGAATATTTCTGCTTGAGCATCTTGGGCAGGCTGCTTCTCGTGTGTTGATAGGAAATAATGTCGGGACAAAGGCAGATTTTATACCCCGCCTGACGGATCCGATAGTGCATTTCGTTGTCCTCGGTGCGTCCGAGGGTCTCGTTGAAAAGACCGGCTTTTTCAAAAACCTCTCGGCGGTACGCTCCGTGGAAAAGAGATTTTACATACCGTTTTTGGCCGTTTCTTCGAAAATCGGCGGCGCTTGAGCCGAACACCGAGCTTTCGGCCATGAGAAGGGTCTGTTTCCACGGGGTGGAGCCGTCGATTATGTTGGGACGTGCGCCTCCCGTGACCATTTCGCCCTCTTCGTGGTGCTTTACGTTGTTTTCGGCAAAATCCGGCGGAATTTCGGCATGGGCGTCAATTCTCATGATTATGTCGCCCGAGGAGAGCCTTATGGCTGTGTTCCATCCCGTCGCCTGCTTCTTTCTTTGGTTTTCGGCGATTATTATTCTTTTATATTCGCCGACGTGTTTCTTTTTGAATTCCGCGAAAATTTCGGGAGTGCGGTCTGTCGACATGCTGTCCACCAGCACGATTTCGGTCAGATTTTTGGGATATGTTTGGCCAAGGAAATCGTCCAAAAGATTTCCTATGAGTTCCTGTTCGTTGTATGCCACAACGCAAAGAGAAACGGTAAACATGGAAAAACTCCTTTACTTTTATCGATGTCATAATACCACCGAGAGACGGTTTTTTCAACTGTTATTTATTCTCACGGCCGCCAAAGGTTACAATCTTTAAATATAAGTTGTATTTTGCGGTGGGTTATGATATAATCATTCGGATAAAATACCGTTGAAAGGACGGCTGTAATATGCCGGAATATACAAAAGAGGAGCTTGCTTCTCTTCATAAAATCAATCTTGACATGGCAAAGCATTTTGTGGATTTCTGCAACGAACACGGCCTTCTCTGCTATTTTTGCGGCGGGGGATGTATCGGTGCGGTGCGTCACAAGGGCTTCATTCCGTGGGACGACGACCTTGATTTTTTCATGCCGAGAGACGACTATGAAAAGCTTTATAAGCTTTGGGACAACGGCACTCAGGAGCGGTATAAAATTTCAAGACCCGATGAAAATACCGTCGACCGCAATATTTTCATAACAATAAGAGACAGCGAAACCACCCTTATAAAGCCCTATCAGCAGGATATTGACATGGTTCACGGCGTGGTGCTTGACATACTGCCTCTCGACGGCTACCCCGACTCGGCGCTCTCCCGAAAATGGCAGGTCTTTCATGCCCTTGTTTACTCGCTTTTCTGCGCTCAGACCGTTCCCGAAAAGCACGGCGGTCTTATGGCTTTCGGCTCGAGGGTGCTGCTCGGCATTTTCAGAGGCAAAAAAATCAGATATAAGATTTGGAAGCGCGCCGAGCGTAAAATGACCAAATATAAAATCGCCGATTGCGGCAACATAACCGAGCTTTGCTCGGGGCCGGGATATATGAAAAAGAAATATCCAAAATCGGCTTTTGAAAAGGCAATATTTGTGGATTTTGAGGGTGAGAAAATGCCCATCCCCGTCGGCTATGACGATTATTTGAAAATCGCCTTCGGGGATTATATGAAGCTGCCGCCCAAGGAAAAGCAGGTGGCTCATCACGATGTTGTCAAGCTCGACTGCGAGCACAGCTATAAAATTTATAAAGGAAAATATTATCTCACCGGAAAGGAAGATAAAAAATGATTACCGCTGTTATAATTGCCGGCGGACGGGGAGTCCGCATGGGACAGGACATTCCCAAACAGTTTATACTGCTTGACGGAAAGCCGGTCATAATCTATACACTTGAGGTCTTTGAAAAGCATCCGCTTGTGGACAATATCGTCTGCGTGTGCATAGACGGCTGGCAGGACACCCTTAAATCCTATGCCGAGAAAAACGGAATCACCAAGCTTAAAAGCATCGTAAAGGGCGGCGCCACGGGACAGGAGTCCATAAGAAACGGTGTCGAAAGCCTTGAGGGAATCTGCAAGGACGACGACATTGTCATAATCCACGACGGAATTCGCCCGATGGTCGACGAAGAGGTGCTTTCCGACGTAATCGTCACCTGTCAAAAATACGGAAACGCCGTAACCTCTCTGCCTTATAACGAGCAGATTTTCGTCACCGACAACGGCGAGACCACAACTCAGTACATTCCGCGAGAGACCCTTCGCCGCGTTTCCACGCCCCAGGCATATAAATTCGGAAATCTTCTTGCGAGATACCGCGAGGCCTTTGAAAAGGAAATCGGAATATACGGCTCGTCCTACACCAACACCATGATGGTTGATTTGGGAGAGACCCTTCATTTCGCCGCAGGAAGCGACAAAAACCTTAAACTGACCTCTCCCGACGACCTCGAGGTCTTTAAGGCCATGCTCAAAATGAAAAAGTAGGGATAAAATGCTTACCGAAAACAAAAATTATATTGACGATCTTGAATATATAAACACTCTTGAGGGGCTCGAGCGCCTCGACGGCTCTACGGTTTTTGTGACCGGAGCTACCGGCATGATAGGGAGCGTGCTTTGCGACGCGCTTATGTACCGAAACGAAAAATTAGGTTCGGACATAAAAATTCTTGCCCTTGCGAGAAACGCCGAGCGGGCAAAAAAGAGATTTGAAAAATATTCCGATTCGAAAAATTTTAAGTTTATAGAGGGCGATATAAACAAGCCCCTTGAATTTCACGAGAAATTCGATTATATGTTCCATTGCGCCAGCAACACCCACCCGAGAGACTATGCCGCCGACCCTATAGGAACGGTACTTACAGGCGTTGTGGGAACCAAAAACGCTCTTGATTATGCGGTGCTCTGCGGCGCAAAGCGTTCGGTATTTTTGTCGAGCGTCGAAATATACGGCGAAAACAGGGGAGACACCGACAAATTCTCCGAAGACTATCTCGGCTATATAGACTGCAACACCCTGCGTGCGGGTTATCCCGAGGGCAAGCGTGCCGGCGAGGCTCTTTGCCAGGCGTATATCGAAAAATACGGTATGGACATTGTAATTCCCCGCATTTGCCGTGTATATGGACCGAGTATGCTCAAAACCGACAGCAAGGCTCTTGCCCAGTTTATCAAAAAGGCTGCGGCCTATGAGGATATTGTGCTTAAAAGCGAGGGAACTCAGCTTTTTTCCTATTGCTATGCCGCCGATGTTGTGTTCGGGCTGCTGCTGCTTTTGCTTAAGGGCGAAAAGGGAGGCAGCTATAACATCGCCGACCCCCGTTCCGACATAAGGCTTAAGGACCTTGCGGCCATACTTGCCGAAAACGCAGGCAAAAAGGTTGTTTTCGAGCTTCCCGACGAACAGGAAAGAAAGGGATATTCCAAGGCCACAAAGGCGCTTCTCGACCCGTCGAAAATCAATGCTCTCGGATTTAAGGCGAGATTTTCCGTTGCCGAGGGTCTTGAAAGAACCCTTGAAATTCTGCGGGAGGAAAACCGATGATAAGCGTTATTGTGCCGGTCTATAATGTGGAAAAGTATCTTGATCGATGCGTAAAATCGATTCTTTCGCAAAGCTTTTCGGATTTTGAGCTGCTGCTTGTTGACGACGGCTCTCCCGACCGCTGCGGCGAAATGTGCGACGAATATGCAAAAGGCGACAGCCGCATAAAGGCTTTTCACAAACGCAACGGCGGCCTTTCCGACGCGAGAAATTTCGGCATAGAAAAGGCTCTCGGCGAGTATCTCATGTTTGTGGATTCCGACGATTATATCCATGAGCAAATGCTTGAAACCCTTCACCGTCTCATCACCGAAAACGACGCCGATCTTGCGGTTTGCTCGGCGATGGATGTGTTTGAGGGCAAGGAGGTAACTCAGGTTCGGGAAATAAGGGAATTCACCCTTAATAAAACCGAAAGCTATAAATATATGCTGCGGGGAGACGGGCTGCCGTCGGCCTGCAACAAGCTTTATAAAAGGCAGACGGTGGGAGAGGTGAGATTTCCCGTCGGCAAGCTTTACGAGGACGGATTTTTCACCCCGCAGATACTTAAAAGGGTGGAAAAAACCGCCGTCACCTCAAGGCCGATGTATTATTATTTCCGCCGTGCCGACAGTATCACCACCAAGCCCTTCCGCAAGGGCGATCTCGATGTTATCGAGGCCTATGACATATGCGTTCGGCAGGTGAGGGAGCTTTGTCCCGAGGCGCTGCCCTTTGCAGAGTTTCGCTACCGCAACGCCTATTTCAACGTGCTCGACAAAATGCTGATGAGGGACGACTGCAAATCCATTCCCGAATATAAAACGACGGTTAAGTATCTTAAAAGCCACACCCTTGATATTATAAGGGATCCGGGCTTCGGAAAAATGAGAAAAATCGCCGCCGTTGCGCTTAAATTCAGTGTTCCGCTTTATAAAAAAATTCTGCTTACAAAGCAAAAAATATATAAGATACAGTGATGCAAATGAAGAAAAAAAAGCGAATTGCCCTGCTCGATTGGGACATGACGGTCACCGGCGGCGCCGAGGCCGTTGCAGCCTCGCTGACAAGGGCTTTCGGGGACATATACGACGTTTATTTTGTAACGGTTTTCCAAAAAAACAGCGAACTTGCTTATGATTTGTCGGCCGCAAAAAAGGTCTTTTGTCTCGATGCCGAAAACACCCGCCTGCGTTCGATAATGTGGGAAATAAGAAAGCCGCTGAGAAGGTTTTTAAAGGAAAACTCCATTGACGCCGTGCTGCTTATAGGAAATTACCCCGGCTATGTGGCCATTCCCTCCATGATTTTCAATCGCACCAAATTTATATACTGCGACCACGGCGCTCTTATAAATCAGATAAACGAGCGCGCCATTACGATTATACGTTTTCTCACCTCGCTTTTTGCCGACAAAACCGTCGTGCTCACCGACAAGACGAGAAACGACTATATCAAATATTTTCACATCTCGCCCAAAAGAGTGCTGACAATTCACAACTGGATTGACGACCGGGTGACCGAAAATGCCGCCCCCTGCAACCTTTATGCTAAAAAGGTGCTTTGCGTGGGGCGATTCGGCGAGGAAAAGGGATATGACCTTATGGTCAAGGCGGCAAAGAAATTTTTGTCCGCCCACCCGGACTGGCAATGGCACGTGTACGGAACGGGCGAGACCTTCGACGACATAAAGGCTCTTGTCGAAAAGGAGGGTCTTGACGGACAGCTGAAGCTCATGGGAAACAACCCGAATGTGCTGTCGCTTTACCGAAACTATTCGATTTTTGTGCTGCCGTCATACCGTGAGGGGCTTCCTCTCGTGCTTCTTGAGGCCAAGGCCAACCGCCTGCCCATTGTAAGCTTTAACATCGACACCGGCCCTTGCGAAATGGTAGAGGACGGAATAAACGGATTTCTCATAGAGCCCTATGACACCGATAAAATGGCCGAAAAGCTTTCTCTCCTTGCAAATGACGGCGATCTTATGAAGAAATTCTCCGATAATGCCGGCCGCATGACCGAAAAGTTCTCAAAGCCCGAAATTTTGGGGCGCTGGAGACGGCTGATTGACGAAATGACCGAAAAAAAGGAGGTTGAACGGTGACAAAACTGACAAGGTATCTGCTTGTTTTCGCGGCCTTTGCCATGTGGCCGCTCGGCCTTTTGATAGGGTCATATAACACGATTTTGACCGCGGTGGTTTTTCTTTGGATAAATAACATGATCTACGGTTTTGAAAAACCGCGCAGCCGCATAATATTTTTGGTTTTCAACTTTACCTATGCCGTGTTTCTTATTTCGAGACCGCTTATAAGTATGCTTAAGGGGACCGAATGGTGGTATTCCGACTGGGTTCATCTCAGCTTTTCCCTTGTTCTTCTCTCGGTCGGGCTGATTTTTATGCAAATCGGCGCCGTAATCGGCGAAAAGATAACCGAAAAAAGCGAAAGAGCCGCCCCGAAAAGGGCAAGAACGCTTAATGAAATAAGATACAGAGAGGCTTATGTAAGAAATCTGCGTATTGCGGCGGGTGTGCTTTTCTACTTTTCCTTTCTTTTTTATATGCTCATGGAGGGAGAAAAGCTGCTCTATGTTATGAGCCACTCCTATCTCGAATATTATTCTTCCTTTAAAAGTGCCATGCCCTATGTTGTTTATGTGGTTTCGAGATTTATGCCGTATACCCTTTGCATCTTTCTTGCCACATATCCCAAAAAGCTTCACGCATTTTTACCCCTTGTGCTTTATGTGTTCTCGGCCATTCCCTCGCTTTTAATGGGACTGAGGAATCCGATCGTGCTCAATCTTATTTTCTGCATCGTTTATTATTACATGAGGGATATTTACGAAAACGGAACCAAGTGGTTCGGCCGCTTTGAACGCGCGGTAACGGCCCTTGCGGCTCCGGCGGGAATAATAATGCTCGGTATA
The DNA here is from genome assembly GCA_900552285.1 of uncultured Oscillospiraceae bacterium. Lineage (GTDB taxonomy): Bacteria > Bacillota > Clostridia > Oscillospirales > Acutalibacteraceae > UMGS1484. Next base: position 4,349 of record URYV01000009.1, on the reverse strand, counting down.
TTCAATTACACGAGATCGGGCAGCGAATCGGGACTGACAAGCGGCTTTGAGGTAATAACCGATTTCTTCTATAAACAGGGTGTGTCCTTTGACGTTTTGGCAATTGCACATTCGGTTATGGACCGCCTCCCCGTGAGACCTTTGAGAAACTATACCTTCGGCGGATTTCTCGATTATTTTCTTCACGGGAATTTGGCTCAGACCCTTTTCGGCGCCGCAGACCTCGGCGACGGAAACAACGTCGTTATGGGAACGGTGAGCAACAGCTTTTCCCACAATATGTCCTATCTTGCCAGAGGGCAGGATTATCTTAACGGAAACGGCTACGGCTCGTCATTCTTGCTGGAAACCTATGTGGACTTCGGCTTTGTGGGCGTCGCGCTTTTCAGCATTGTGCTCGGCATATTCATGATTTACATGATCAAGCTTGCCAAAAAAGGCACCTTCGGATTTGCCTTTGTGCTTATCTGTCTGACATCGCTGTTCTTTGCCCCACGGGACGCCGCAACCGGCTGGCTCCAGTTTATAGTCACGGCGCAGTTCTGGCTGCCGACGGCTTTTTGTTGGTTCTTTGCCGCACTATTCAACAAATCCTACAGTATAGGCTTTGATAATACCGAACGGAGGAAAATTTATGTTTGAACATCTTGGATTTAAAGATTTTTGCATCGGTCTTTGGAAGTATAAATATCTCATTATCGCCGTCACCCTCGTCGTGACTCTTGTTTTCGGCGCACTTGTCTGCGGAAAAACAATTGTCGGGGAGGAGGAGCCGTATTATATCAACGAGAAAATAGTCTGCTTTAAAAACGACGATATTCCCAAGGATACCACGGCGGGATACACGGTCAACAAGCTTGCCGAAATGTATAAGGATCTTCTTTCTCAAGAGGCGGTCACCACATATGTTATAGAAAAAACCGAGGACAGCTATTCCGAGGATTTTATCGAGGAGCTTTATACAAAGACCTTCGGTTCTTCGGTTTTGCAGGACGGAAAAATTTCACCCAAGCAGTTCGCAAAATTCACCACCGTGTCCTTTGCGGCGGGAAATGTGGGTGTTAAAATCCATGTGGAAACAAAGGACCGCGCCTTTTCCGACAACCTGATGAAAATCTACACCGACTACATCAACGGTTCGGTCAAGGACATCGGCGACAAGATAACCGTCGACTGCATTTCCGAGCTTGTAAGCGAAAAGGCCGAGCCCACCGAAAGCAGTCTTTCCTCCTTCTCGGAAAGCAAAACCGTGAAAATCGCTCTTATAGCCGTGCTTGCCTTTGTGCTCACCTGCTTCGGCGTGTTCATTAAAATTCTCGTAAAGCCCACTCTTAACCGCAGAGCCGATTTTGAAAACATGGGAATTCCCGTTTTGGGCGAATTCAAAAAGTAAGGAGAAATATCGATGAACAGAAATGAAAAGAACACCGAAAAGATAAAAATGTTCGCAAATTCTCTTGTGCAAAAATGTGCCGACAACGGAATTAAGGCCGTTGCGGTCGTCTCCTCCGAGCTTGACTGCGGATATTTGTCCTCCCTTATGGAAAAGGTTAAGGCTTTCCTCGCCGAAAAAGGCGAAAAATTAACCCTTATAAGCTTTGACGAAAGCTCGATAAACGATTTGTCCGAGCTTGAAAAAGCGCTTGAAAGCGGCGAAAACGGTCTTGTCGCCGCCGTCATTCCCTCTTTCGGGGATTATGCGAACTCCCTTGTCGCCGCAAAAAAAATCGGCACCGTGTGCCTTGTGGAACGGGAAAAATATACCGAGTATAAAAAGCTTGAGGAGCTTTTGGCTTCGGCTCAAAGCGGCGGCTTTAAAATTCTCGGCACGGCGCTTGTAAAATGAGAAATAAACAGGCTTTCAAAAACCTTTGGGGAAATTTGCTGCTGCAAATAGTTGTGGCGGTGTCGGGGCTTGTGCTGCCGCGGTTTTTTCTCAATCAATACGGCTCCACAGTCAACGGAATGATAAATTCCGTTTCCCAGTTTCTGACCTATCTCAACCTTGTTGAGGCGGGGATAAGCTCGGCGGCGATTGTGGAGCTTTACGGGCCGCTTAACCAAAATGACACCGGCGCAATAAATTCCGTGCTGTCGGCTCTGCAAAAGTTTTATTATAAATCGGGCGGGGCATATGTAATCCTGCTGACGATCATGACGGTGGTCTATCCGCTTTTTGTGGCGAATCAGATAGACAGCCTTTCCACCCGTATTTTAATTCTTATTCTTGCCGCCAGCAATCTCGTCGACTTTTTCTTTATCGGAAAATACAGGGTGCTTTTGACGGCCGATCAGCGGGGATATGTCATTTTTCTCACTCAGGCTGCGGCAACCCTTGTCAACATGGGCGTTTCCATTCTGCTCATTAAGCTCGGCTTCTCCTTCCTTGTTGTTAAAGGCGTTGCAACGGGGCTCTATATTGCGCGGTTTGTGTTCGTTTATATTTACGCCAAGCGTAAGTATAAATACATGAATTTCAAAACAGGCTTTCAAAAGGGCCTGCTTAAACAGCGCTGGGCGGCTTTGCTTCATCAAATAGTCGGAGTTATTGTCAACAACACCGACATCGTCATTCTGACGCTTTTCATGGGAGCGACCTCCCTTCAGGAGGTCAGCGTTTACACCACATATAACATGGTGGCCGTCGCCCTGACCTCGCTGCTCAGCGTTTTTTCAAACGGCATAACCTCAAGCTTCGGTTCGCTTATTTTCAGCAACGATAAGGATGCTTTGAAAAAGGCCTTTTCCAACTATGAATATTTTTACATGATCGTGCTGTTCTGCGTCTATACCTGCTGCGCCGTGCTGCTGCTTCCCTTTGTGAAGATTTACACGGCCGAGGTGGGGGACGGCGTGCAGTATGTCAGACAGAACATCGCCTTTCTTTTTGTGATTCTCGGCCTTATGCAGAATATCCGAATTCCGTCGCTGACCATGATATGCGCCGCCGGGCATTTTAAGGAGACGCAAAGCCGCGCCATTCTCGAGGCGGTTATTAACATTGTCGTTTCCCTTGCCCTTATAAAGCCGCTCGGCATGGCGGGAATTCTCATGGGAACCATCGTTTCCTATTCCTATCGCTCGCTTGACTGTATTTTCTATAACAACAAATATCTTGTCAATGACAGCATAAAAATGTCGCTGCGCAGAATAGCGAGAAACGTCGCCGTCTCTCTTGCGACGGTTGTCGCTGTCCATAAATTTGTCCGCCCCGACCCGTCAAATCTTCTGGGTTGGCTTGTGTGGGCGGTCGTTACCGCCGTTATAAGCGGAATTGTTATTGTGGGTGTGAATGCGGCAATCGAGCCTTTACAGGTAAAACAGCTTTTCGGCCGCGTTAAATCGGTGCTGAAAAGAGCATGAATAGGGGCGGACGGCATACTTTGCCGCCGCTCTTTAATTTTCGAACCCGATGATAAAATCCTGTCCGAAAATCGTCAGCTCTCCGTGCCCGCCTTCGATCTTAAAGCTGAAGGAGGGGGAGGAGTCGGCAAATCCCACCTGCCTTGTCCGATTGTCGGCAACCAAAATTCCCGCCGTGCCGACAAGTGCGCACAAAAAAATTATCAAAAGGCAAAGCTTTATTTCCTTTTTAAGCATTTCCATCACCGTTTTTATTTTCCGTCAAGGGAGGCTGTATTATGAATGAAAATCTCAAAAGACTGAGCGACAAGGCGCTTAAGCTGCCCTTTTCTCCCGGTGTTTATATAATGCACGACAAAAGCGGAAAAATAATCTATATCGGCAAGGCGAAAAAGCTTAAAAACAGGGTCAGCCAATATTTCCGCCCCGGCGCCGACCATCTGCCCAAGGTTCAGAAAATGGTGGATAACGTTTATGATTTTGAATATATTGTCTGCACCACCGAATTTGAAGCTCTTGTGCTTGAGGCGTCGCTTATAAAGCAAAATATGCCTAAATATAATATTCTGCTTAAGGACGACAAGGGGTATCATTATATTAAAATCACAAAACCGCCCTTTTAAAATCATATAAAACCTATCCGAGAATATCAGAGTAAAAGCAAAAATAATTCCTCACTCCTCACTCCTAACTCCTCACTACTTAGTCAGCAGCTTCTTTATTCTCTCCATAGCCTCAACAGTTCTGTCCTTGTCGCCGAACGCAGTCAGTCTGAACCAGCCTTCGCCATTCTTGCCAAAACCTGCGCCAGGTGTGCCAACAACATTTGCATTCTCAAGAAGATAATCAAAGAACTCCCATGAACCCATGTTGTTAGGGCATTTCAGCCAAATGTATGGCGAGTTCTTGCCGCCTGTGTACTTGATACCAAGCTCGTCACTGCTCGGCTTTGTGTTTTTTGGTAGCAAAAAGGGTGAAGTGACTGC
>URYV01000008.1 GCA_900552285.1 uncultured Oscillospiraceae bacterium | reverse complement strand
TATATGAAAAGGGTGTTATGACCGGCGAATATGACAGCGTAGAGCAATTTTGGCGTGCCCTTCCCGCTCGACGGTCATTTCAAGGGTGTCGTCTTCGCTGCTCATAAGCATATAGGATAGGTCGGAGGAACAGTAAACCCGCCGCCCGTCAACCGAAAGGATTTTGTCGCCCGTGCGAAGTCCGCTTTGATAGCTTGAAGCGCCTTCATAAAAGCCTCTGACGGTGGTGGTGTAGAAACGCCCCTGAATTCCGAGCATTATGCCCACAAAAAGCAGCCCGAGCACAAGATTGTTGAAAGCGCCCGCGGCAACGATTATTATACGCTTTATGACACTTTTGTTTCCGAAGGCGTTTTCGTCGGCGCTGTCCTCGTCCTCACCCTCCATGGAGCAATATCCCCCGAAGGGAATTGCGCGAACCGAATACTGAGTTTCGCCCTTTTTCTTTTTGAAAATCGCAGGGCCGAATCCCACCGAAAACTCGTTTACGCGAACCTTAAAAAGCTTGGCAAAGAAAAAATGACCGAATTCGTGCACAACGACAACAAGGCCGAAAAGCAGAATTGCCACAGCAATCGGCCACACCGCGTTCCACGCCGAAAGCAAAAATGAGCCCACGGAAAATATCATTTCGGTCATAAATTCACCGCCTTAAATCATTTTATCATTTCTCGGACGAGTTTTCTCGCCTTTCTGTCGGCCTCGAAAATTTCGGCGGCCGAAGTATATGTTTTTTCAAAGCTTTCCCGAAGCATTTGCCTTGAAAGCTCGGCAATGTCGAGAAAATCTATTTTGTCGTTTAAAAACAGCTTGACTGCCTCTTCATTTGCGCCGTTGACGGCCGCCGGGTAGAGACCGCCCATGTTTATCGCCTGCTCGCAGGTCGCAAGACATCCGAAGGTCTCCCTGTCGGGAGGCAAAAATGTCATTTGAGAAACCTTTGTGAGATCCAGCGGCTCGGACACAAAATTGACCCTTTTAGGAAAGGTCAGCGCGTACTGAATGGGAATTTTCATATCGGGAACGCCCAGCTGAGCGAGCACGGCCCCGTCCTTCCATTCCACAAGGGAATGAATGATGCTTTGAGGATGAACAACCACGTCGACCTTACTTTGAGGAAGGTCAAAAAGATGAACCGCCTCGATAACCTCGAGACCCTTGTTCATCAGTGTAGCGGAGTCTATGGTTATTTTTGCACCCATGCTCCAGTTGGGGTGGCGCAGCGCCTTTTCCTTCGACACCTTTTTAAGCTGATGAAGCTTTTTGCCGAGAAAAGGACCGCCCGACGCGGTTATGATAATTTTATTGAGGTCTTCCCTGCTTGACGCCTGGAGACATTGAAAAATCGCCGAATGTTCGCTGTCGACGGGATAGATTTTAACACCCTTTTCGGCCGCTCTTTTTTTGACGAGATCGCCGCCGGTCACAAGGGTCTCCTTGTTTGCAAGGGCGATGTCGGAGCCCGCCTCGATGGCGGTGAGGGTCGGTATAAGACCCGCCACACCCACAATTGCGTTAAGCACAATGTCGGCCGAAAGCGCGGAAATTTCCTTTATGCCCGCAGAGCCCGACAGAATTTTAACGTCGGTATCCGCCGTTTTCAGCGCAAGCTCCTTTGCGGCGGCCTCGTCGGCCATGGCGGCGTATTTCGGCTTATATTTTCTTATCTGCTCCTCGGCTCTTGCCGTGTTTTTTCCCGCGGCAAGGGCAAGCACGCGGTAATCGAGACCGTCGATGACCTCGAGAGCCTGAGTTCCTATGGAGCCGGTGGAGCCCAAAATAGTTATTGTTTTCAAAATTTATATCAACCTTTGGTTATTATCTGATTATCACGGGGAAATATGCCCCGAAAGCTTCCACAAAAAGATAGGTCAGCGGCGCGGTGAGAAAAACGCTGTCAAAGCGGTCGAGAACGCCGCCGTGGCCGGGCATTATCTTTCCGTAGTCCTTAATACCGCATTCTCTTTTAAGCACCGAGGCGGTCAAATCGCCCAGCGTTCCCGCAAATGCGGCAAAAAACGCGATGATCGCCACAAGGGGAAAATTGACCCGTCCTTCCCCCGCAAAGAGAGCCTGGTAGCCGTATGAAAGAAGCAGCGACAGCAGCACGTCGAAAACAATGCCGCCGACAAAGCCCTCCACCGTCTTTTTGGGGCTGATTTTCGGACAAAGCTTATGCTTTCCGAAAAAGACGCCGGTAAAGTAGGCTCCGGTGTCGGCAAGCCACGCCACGGCGCAGGACAGCACAAGCAGGAAAATCCCGTCGGCCTCATTCATGCCGTAGCGCCCGTCAAGACCCATGTCGAACAATCGGCAAAGGGAAGAAAAGGAGGCCGAAAGGATAATCGAAAGCCCACCCGCAAGCATGATCTGCTCCATTTTGACCGTTTCATGATGAAATATCATATAGGCAAAATTGAATACTATGTATGCAAAACACACCACAAAAATATAGCTTTGAAAGGCGCTTAAAAAGGGCATTGCCGCCCCCACAAGCATGGCTGCGAAAAGCATGGGTCTGCGCTTTGTCATTTTAACGGCCGAAAAGACCTCCCAAACCGCAATGCAGTCGAGAAGAGCCACAAAAACCGAAAAAGCGTATCTTAAGTAAAGACTTGCCGCAACCACTCCCGCAAAAAGAGCAATTCCGACAACGGCGCTTACAATTCTCTTTGCCAAACAAAACTCCCCTTCAAAAAAGCGGCGTTTAAACGCCGCCGAATCTGCGATTTCTCCGAGCGAAACTCTCTATGGCTTCGTCGAGATGTTTAGGCTTAAAATTCGGCCAAAGAACATTTGAAAACCAAAGCTCGGAATAGGCAAGCTGCCAAATGAGAAAATTCGACACCCTATATTCCCCGCCGGGACGTATGACGAGATCCACGGGAGGATCACCCGCCGTATAAAGGTTGTTTTCAACCGTGTCGGCGGTTATGTCCTCGGGGGATAAGCCGCCGTTTTTCACCTGCTTTGCGATTTCCCTCGCCGCATGGACAATTTCGTCCCTTCCGCCGTAGTTTATGGCGAGATTGACGGTCAGTCCGGTGCAGTCCTTTGAATTTTCCTCGGCGTCGCTCATGAGCTTTTGAAGCTCGCCCGAAAGCACCGAGCGATCGCCGATAAATTTAAGCCTTATGTTCTTGTCCTTAAAGTTCACCGAGTCGGAAAGATATTCGGTGAACAGCTTCATGAGAGCGTCGACCTCTTCCTTGGGACGGCGCCAATTTTCGGTGGAAAAGGCATAAAAGGTCATATACTCCACGCCGATTTCGTTTGCGTAAAGGCAAATGCTTTTAAAGGTCTTTGCCCCCACCGAATGTCCCGCCGTTCTGGGAAGATGGCGTTTTTTCGCCCACCGCCCGTTGCCGTCCATAATGACGGCAATGTGACGGGGCAAAACATCAAAAGTTTTTTTATGCATTTTATATCTCTGCGATTTCCTTGCTCTTTTTGGCGGCGGCTTCGTCGGCCAGCTTGCAATATTTATCGGTCAGCTTCTGAATGTCCTCTTCGGCGGACTTAAGGTCGTCCTCGGTGATTTCCGAGTTTTTCTTTAAGGCCTTGTATTTTTCAATGGCGTCGCGGCGCACCGAGCGGATGGCAACCTTGCACTCCTCGCCGATTTTGCTCACTTCCTTAACGAGCTCTTTTCTGCGTTCCTCGTTGAGGGGCGGGAAAACAAGACGGATAATTTTGCCGTCGTTCGACGGATTTATGCCGAGATCGGAGGTCTGAATGGCCTTTTCGATCTCCTTGAACATGGAAACGTCATAGGGTTGAATGGCAAGCATTCTTGCCTCGGGGGTGGAAATTCCGGCCATTTGGTTTATGGCGGTGGGAACTCCGTAATAATCCACCGTTATCTTGTCAAGTACGGCGGCATTGGCGCGTCCGGCGCGAATTCCGGCGAATTCGTTTTCCTCCGCCTTGATGGATTTCTGCATTTTTTCTTCGGTTACCTTCATAATATCGTCCATAACTTTTTCCTCCGTAAATATCAATTTATTAAATGTTTATCAGTGAACCACCGTACCGATGTTTTCACCCATGGCGGCGCGGTAGATATTCTCCGGGTCGCTGAGATTGAAAACAAGCACGGGGGTTTTATTGTCTCTGCACATGGCGGCGGCCGTCATATCCATAACATTGAGATTTTTTTCGAGAATATCAAGATAGGAAAGACTCTCATACATCTTTGCGTCGTCGAATTTGTTGGGGTCCTTGTCGTAAACACCGTCAACATTCGTGGCCTTGAAAATAATGTCGGCATTGATTTCGGCGGCGCGAAGGGAGGCTCCGGTGTCGGTTGAGAAGAAGGGACTTCCGGTTCCGCATCCGAAAATAACCACTCTGCCCTTTTCAAGATGACGAATGGCCTTGCCCCTTATATAAGGCTCGGCTATCTGCTGCATGGGAATTGCGGTCTGAACCCTTGCCTGACCGCCCGCCTGCTCGATTCCGTCGGCAAGGGCGAGACAGTTGATGACCGTGGCCAGCATACCCATATGGTCGGCTCTGGTGCGGTCCATTTCTCCGCTGGAACGGCCTCTCCAGAAGTTTCCTCCGCCGACGACTATGGCGACCTCTATGCCCTCGTCGGTGCATTTTTTAACGCTCTTGCAGATTTTGAGAACGGTGGCAAAATCAAGACCGCTCTTCTGTCCTCCGGCGAGCACCTCGCCGCTTATTTTAAGTAAAATTCTTTTATATTTAGGTGTTCCCATTTTTGTTCTCGCTCCGCCTTTCTATAGTTTGTTCTTATTATACAACAATTCACCCGCAAATTCAACCATAATATTCCCCCGAAAGGTTCAAGAAAATTTCGGGGAAATTTTTTCGATTTTACTTGACAGTTTTCTTCACGGGTAGTAAAATTATATCCGTAAGAACGTGGCCGTATTTGCGAAAGCGGTTACGCAAATCTATACAAATCACAAAGGAGTCAAAGTATTATGGCATATCTCGACTTTACCGGAAAGACTGTCGGTATCACAGGTTCCACCGGCGCTCTCGGAAGCTACATGGCAAAGGTATTCGCCAAAAACGGCGCCAACGTGGCCGTTCTCGGCAACAATGTCGAAAAGGGCAAGGCTGTTGCCGACGAAATCAAAAAGGACGGCGGAAAGGCCGAATTCTTCCCCTTCAACGTATGTGACGACGAGTCTATAAAGACTGGTCTTAAAAACATCGCCGACACCTTCGGCGGCATCGACATTTGGATCAACAACGCCGGAGTCAACGTTCCCGCCGAGGAGCGTTTCCATGTTGACAAATTCTCCGACGAATGGTGGAAAAAGATCGTCAGCGTGGACATGGACGGCGTTTATAAGTGCTCAAAGCACGTTGTTCCCTATCTCCGCGGAAGAAAGGGCTCAAACATTATTAACATAAGCTCGGTCGTGGGTATGGTTCCCTTCAGAAATCAAGTCGCCTTCACCGCCGCAAAGGCCGGCGTCATCAACATGACCAAGGCCATGGCTCTTGAGCTTGCCGACGACGACATCCGCGTCAACTGCATCGCTCCCGGCACCATCTGCATGGACAAGACCGCCGCTCTTTGGGCCAAGGACGACTCCATGAAGCGTCTGCTTGACCACATTCCTCAGCACCGTCAGGGCGATCCCGACGAAATCGCATACCCCACCCTCTTTATCGCCGACAGCTATATGTCCGGTTACATCACCGGCCAGTGCCTCGCCGTGGACGGAGGCTGGACCTGCGGCTATGCAAGAGATTTCTAAAAACCGTAAAAGTGGCTGTATCCTGCGGTACAGCCGCTTTGGCCTGTTAAAAAGGAGTTATCTTAAATGAAAATTTCCGAAAACATCGCGTCGGCAACCGTAAAAAGCGGCAGCGTGGCGGTATTTTCCATGGGTCAGGCCGGCTTTGTTTTTAAGCTGCCCTACGGAACCGCCATTGCTCTCGACCTTTATCTTTCCGACTGCTGCGAACGCTATTTCGGTTTTAAGCGCATAATGCCGAAAATCATGTCGGCCGACGAATATACATTCGATTATGTTGTGGCAAGCCACGCCCACTATGACCATTTCGACCCCGACAGCGTTCCCACGCTGCTGTCAAATCCGAACACCAAAATGCTCGCCGCCTGCGACGTCAAGGTCGAGGCCGAGCGCCTGTCGCTCAGAAAGGATCAGATAACCTATCTCAAGGTGGGCGACAGCTTTGACGGAGAAAACTTCAAGCTGACCGCCGTCCCCTGCGACCACGGCGAGCTTGCGCCCGACGCTCTCGGCCTTGTGCTTGAAGCGGAAGGAAAGAAGATCTATGTCATGGGAGACACCTGTTTCAGAGCCGATCTTCTTGAAAACGATTTTATAAAGAACTGCGATTTGCTTATACTGCCCATAAACGGCGCCTTCGGCAACCTTAATTCCGAAGAGGCCGCAAAGGTTGTTTCGATTTTAAAGCCGAAATTGGCCGTTCCGTGTCACTACTGGAACTTTGCCGAGCACGGCGGAGACCCCAACGCTTTTGCCACGATCATGAAGGAAAAATATCCCGAACAGAAATATTTCCTCATGCAGATGGGCGAAAAAATGTATATCTGAACGGAGGAAAAATATGAAAGCACTTGTTGCCGAAGGCCCTCACAAGGCTGCCTTCAGAGATGTTGAGCTTCGTCCCATTAAGGATAACGAGCTTCTCATCAAGGTCAAAAGAGCCGGCATCTGCGCCACCGACAACGCCATTTACACCGGCGACTGTATGTTTGTACGCGACGGTTCGATAGTTTATCCCTGCCGCTTCGGCCACGAATGGTCGGGCGTCGTGGAAAAGGTCGGAAAGGACGTCACAGATTTCAAAGCCGGAGACCGCGTTATATGCGACAACGGCGTTTCCTGCGGCGAATGTGACGCCTGCAAGGAAGGAAGATACGACGACTGCGTCAACGTAAAGTCGGTGGGAACGGTCAACTGCTGGGACGGCTGCTTTGCCGAGTATATGATCATGCCCGTTTACCATGTTTATCACATTGCCGACAGCATGAGCTTTGACGCCGCCGCCCTTCTCGAGCCCATTTCCATTGCATACGAGGCCTTTAAGCGCACAAAGCTGACAAAGGACAGTACCGTCGTCATCACCGGCACCGGCGCCATTGCCATGGGTGCCGTCGCTTTGGCTAAATATTACGGTGCGGGACAGATCGTCTGCGTCGGAAGAAAAGAGCCGAAGCTTGCCGTTGCCAAGGACATGGGAGCCACCCACCTTGTAAACAACACAAAATGCTCCATGCCCGAGGAAATCAAAAAAATCACCGGCGGCAAGGGAGCCGATCTCCTTATCGAGTCTTCCGGCTCGGAAAACTGCCTTATCGACTGCATCATGTCGGCCAAAAAGGGCGGAGTTGTGGAAATTCTCGCATTCTATGAGAAGCTTATAAACAATCTTCCCATCGACCATATGTCCTTCAATTCCATCGACGTTCACGGCTGCGCCGGACATTACGGCAACGCCGAGGCGGTCAAAAAGATTTTTGAACAAAAGGACTACGGTCTTGAAAAAATGATCACCCACAGGGTCAAGTTTGACGATTGTCTTGAATTTTTCGAGCACAACGATAAATACCGCAACGAAAAAATCAAGGTAATGATAGATTTTGATTAAATTCTTGGAGGAATATAAAATGATCAACGAAATGATTGAAAAGGCGCGCACAGCCGCCAAAGAGCTTGAGAATTTTTCTCAGGAGCAGGTCGACGCCATCGTCCGCGAAATCGGCAAAACCGTTTATGACAATGCCGAGTATTACGCAAAGCTGGCCGTCGAAGAGACCCGTATGGGCGTTTACGAGGACAAAATCAACAAAAATAAGGGTAAGGCCCGCATCATCTGGAACAGCCTTAAGGGCAAAAAATCCGTCGGCGTCATAAACCGCGACGAGGACAACTGCATTACCGAAATCGCCCGTCCCGTCGGCGTTGTCGGCGCCATCACCCCCTGCACCAACCCCATCGTCACCCCCATGTGCAACGCAATGTTCGCCGTCAAGGGCCGCAACCCCATTATCGTTGCTCCCCATCCCCGCGCAAAGAAAGCCAATAAGATCGTTTGCGACGAGATAATCAGAAGAATCACCGCTCTCGGCGCTCCCGCAAACACCATTCAGTATATCGAAGAGCCCACCTCCGACCTTTCGGCACAGCTTATGCACGCCGTTGACGTGGTCGTAGCCACCGGCGGTATGGGCATGGTCCGCGCCGCATATTCCAGCGGCAAGCCCGCTCTCGGAGTCGGTGCCGGTAACGTCCAGTGCATTGTGGACGAGGGTATCGATTTTGCCGACGCCGCCGCAAAAATAATTGCAGGACGTAAATTCGACAACGGTATCATCTGCTCCGGTGAGCAGACCGTCATCGCTCCCGAAAAGGACTATGACACCATGATCGAGGCTCTCAAGGCAAACGGCGCCTATTTCGTAAGCGACGCCGAAACCAAGCAAAAGCTCCGCGACGCCATATTCCCCGAGGGAGTCATGAACAAGAACCTTGTGGGTCAGAGCGTTGCCAAAATTGCCGAAACCGCCGGTATAGAAGTCCCCGCCGACACCAAGGTAATCCTTGTTGAGGCCGACGGCTGCGGCAAGGCAGACCTTTTCTGCAAGGAAAAAATGTGCCCCGTTATCGCTACATTTAAATACAACGGCATTGAGGACGCTCTCCGCATTGCTCAGGCCAACCTCGACGTGGAAGGCCGCGGACATTCGGTCAGCTTCCACACAAACAACAAGGAGCACGCCGAATTCATCGGCGAACACGCCACCGTCTGCCGCGTACTTATAAATCAGGTTTGCTCGACCTGCAACGGCGGCGCATTCTCCAACGGTCTCTCCCCCACAACCACCCTCGGCTGCGGCTCTTGGGGCAACAACAGCATTTCCGAAAACCTCAACTATCGCTGCTTCCTCAACATCACCCGCGTTGCCTATAACAACGGCAAGGCTCAGCCCTCCGACGAGGAAATTTGGGGATAAATCCGAAACCCGTTTCTAAAGCACAAGCGGGGGCGTGAAAATTCCCCCGCTATGAAAGGAAATACAGTATGAACTTAATGGAATATAAAGCCCGCGAGCTTTTTGCCGAAGCGGGTCTTCCCGTTCCCACCGGCTTTACGGTCGATTCGATTGAGGAACTGGAGCAAATGGAAATTCCCGTTCCCACCGTTGTTAAGGCTCAGGTCGAGACCGGCGGACGCGGAAAGTTGGGCGGAGTTAAGCTTGCCGACACCCGCGAGGAAGCGATTGCCCACGCAAAGAACATACTCGGAATGGACATCAAGGGCCACATCGTCAAAAAGCTCATGATCGTCAAAAAGACCGAGGTAAAGAGCGAGATGTATCTTTCGGTCATGCTCGACCGCAACACCAAGCACCACATCATCATCTTCTCCCCCTGCGGAGGAATGGACATCGAGCAGACCGCCAAAACCGCTCCCGAAAAGATTTTCAAAATGCCCATAGATCCGCTGCTCGGCTATCTTCCCGAGGACGGTTATTATCTCGGAAGCAAGGCGGGACTGACCTTCCCCCAGTGCAAACAGCTTTCCGCCATTATCGGCAAGCTTTATGCCCTTTGCAAAAAGCGCTACTGCACGCTGACCGAGATAAATCCCCTTGTCGTCAACGACGAAGACAATCTTGTGGCCATTGACGCAAAGGTAGTCATCGACGACAGCGGCGTTGCCTTCCAGCCCGACCTTATGGAGCTTAAAAAGGAAAGCATGACCGAAGAACTTGTGAAGGAAGCCGACAGCTTTAATTTCCTTTACATTCCCTGCGATCCCGAAGGCGATGTTGTCGTTATGAGCAACGGCTCGGGAATGCTTATGTCCTGCATCGACCACCTTGCAAGAAAGGGACGCAAGGTTGCGGCCGTTCTGGATCTCGGCGGCGGCGCCACAAGCGACCGTATCCGTCACGCCGTGAGAATTCTTTTCTCCACCCCCGGCGCAAAACAGCTTTTCATCAACATTTTCGGCGGAATCACCCGCTGCGACGAGGTTGCGGGCGGAATTCACCTTGCCGTTACCGAGGACAGGGTTACCCACCCGGTCGTCGTTCGCTTTGAAGGAACAAATAAGGACAAGGGTCTCGAAATCATTCACGATCTTACCAACGTAATCTACGCCGACGGACTTATTTCGGGCGTTGACGCAATCGTAAACGGAGGTGCACAATAATGAGCGTATTGGTAGATGAAAACACAAGACTGCTCGTTCAGGGCATCACCGGACGAGAGGGCACCTTCCACACCGAGCAGATGCTGGCCTACGGCACCAAGGTTGTGGGCGGAGTCACCCCCGGAAAGGGCGGACAGGAGGTTCTCGGCGTTCCGGTGTTCAACACCGTTAAGGAAGCCGTGGAAAAGACCGGCGCAAACGCCACCGTCATTTTCGTTCCCGCAAGATTTACAAAACAGAGCGCCATGGAGGCAATCAGAGCAGGCCTTAAGCTCGTTATAACCATTGCCGAGCACGTTCCCGTTCAGGATATGCTTGACGTTTACCACGTCGGCAAATATTACGGTGCCACCGTAATCGGCCCCAACTCCTTCGGCGTCATCTCCCCCGGCAAGAGCAAGGCCGGATTTATGGCTCACCGCATATTCCTCCCCGGAAACGTGGGAATTATGTCCAGAAGCGCCACCAACTGCTATGAAACGGTATTCATGATGTCCAACGCCGGTATCGGTCAGAGCACCTGCATCGGCGTCGGCGGAGACATGATCCCCGGCTCCACCTTTGTCGAGCTTCTTCCCCTCTTTGAAAACGATCCCGAAACCAAGGCTCTCGTGCTCATCGGCGAGATAGGCGGAGACGAGGAGGAAAAGGTGGC
This sequence comes from uncultured Oscillospiraceae bacterium, assembly GCA_900552285.1. GTDB lineage: Bacteria > Bacillota > Clostridia > Oscillospirales > Acutalibacteraceae > UMGS1484. The sequence continues at coordinate 12,334 of URYV01000008.1, read as the reverse complement.
CGCCGCCATGAAGGCAGGCGTATTCACAAAACCCGTCGTTGCCTGCATTGCGGGTAAAAACGCCCCCAAGGGCAGAAGCATGGGCCATGCCGGCGCTATCGTAGGTGCCGACGGCACGGGCAGCGCTCAGAACAAGGAAAAGGTTCTCAGCGAGGCCGGCGCTCACATTGCCGACACCACCACCCACATCGTGGAAATTCTCAAAACCATTAAATATTAAAAGGGATGAAAACTATGGATAAAAAACATTTGTGTCATGTCTACTACACAATGAACCTTATCCGGGATTTTGAAAATCAGTCGCTCAAATTTTTTGAGGAAAACGTGCTCAGAGGCTCGGTTCACCTTTGCGTAGGCGAGGAAGCCGTTCCCGCCACCGTATGCGAGCTGCTTAATCCCGACGATTACATCGCAAGTACCCACCGCGGCCACGGCCATTGCCTTGCAAAGGGCGCCGATCCCGGAAAGGCTCTCGCCGAGCTTATGGGTAAGGAGGACGGATATTGCCGAGGCCGCGGTGGCTCCATGCACATTGCCGACGTCGACGCGGGCAACCTCGGCGCAAACGCCATTGTCGGCGGCGGTATTCCGATCGCCGTGGGCGCCGCTCTCGCCAGCAAAATGCAGAACAACGGTAAAGTTGCCATCTCGTTTTTCGGAGACGGAGCAACCAACGAAGGAATTTTTCACGAATCGCTGAACCTTGCCGCCGTTTGGAAGCTGCCCGTTGTGTTCGTCTGCGAAAACAACGGATACGGTATCAGCGTTCCCCAATGGCAGAGCACGGCCGTTAAGGACATTTCGGTCCGCGCAAAGGCCTATGACATTCCCGGCGTCACCGTCGACGGAAACGACGTGGAAGCCATTGCCAAAGAGGCCAAAAAGGCAATCGACCGCGCAAGAAAGGGCGAGGGCCCCACTCTTATCGAGTGCAAAACCTACCGTATCTACGGCCATTGGACCGGCGACCCCACCCCCTACCGCACCCGCGAAGAGGTTGAGGAATGGAAGAAAAAGGATCCTATCAAGAGACTGCGCAAGGTTCTTGAAAAGGACGGCGTAAAGGCCGAGGAGCTTGATAAACTCGAGCAGGACGCCGCCGACGCCATCGCAAAGGCCGTGGAATTTGCACTTAACAGTCCCGAGCCCGATCCCAATACCGTTCTTGACGGAGTTTTTTATGAGGAGGCTGACGCATAATGAGCAAGAAGAGTTACGTTCAGGCTATAAGAGATGTCACTGCCGAAGAAATGCGTCGTGACGAAAAGGTATTCGTAATGGGCGAGGACATTGAGGTTCTCGGAGGCATTTTCGGCGCAACAAGAGGACTTGCCGATGAATTCGGTGCCGACAGAGTTCGCAACACCCCCATTTCCGAAGCCGGATTTATAAGCGCGGGACTCGGCGCCGCCTGTGCGGGTATGCGCCCAATTGTCGAGCTTATGTATATGGACTTTTCCCTTGTGGCTGCCGATTCCATAATCAATCAGGTTGCCAAAACAAGATATATTTTCGGCGGAAAAGCCAAGGTTCCGCTTGTCATCAGAGGACAGCAGGGCGTCGGACGCGGAAACGCCGCCACCCATTCCCAGAGTCTTGAGACCCTCTTTATGCACTTCCCCGGCCTTAAGGTCGCAATGCCCTCCACCGCCGAGGACGCAGCCGGTCTTCTCCGCGCCGCCATCCGCGACGACAACCCCACCATCATGATCGAGCACAAGGCTCTCTACACTCAGAAATCCGAGGTTCCCGACGATCCCGAGTTTATGATTCCCTGGGGCAAGGGCAGAGTTTTCAGAGAGGGTAAGGATTGCACCATCATCGCAACCCACACCTATGTCAAAAAATCTCTCGACGCCGCCGAAGAGCTTGCCAAAGAAGGCATCGACTGCGAGGTTATCGACCCCCGCACCCTCGTTCCGCTGGACATCGACCTGCTTTCAAGCTCGGTCAAAAAGACCGGCAGATGCGTTGTTGTTCACGAGGCTCACCGCACCTGCGGCGTAGGCGCCGAAATTTCTTCCCAGCTTTACGAGCAGGCCTTCTGCTATCTTGACGCTCCCATTGAGCGCCTTGGCGCAAAGCAGTGCCCCCTGCCCTTCAACCTCGGTCTTGAAAACGCCGTTGTTCCTCAGCCCGAAGACATTATAAACGCCGTCAAACGCACCCTTTATAAATAATTCGGAAAGGAAGACTTCACATGGCTGAAAAAATAATTATGCCCAAGCAGGGTCTGCAAATGACCGAGGGCACCATTACCAAGTGGCTTGTTAAGGAAGGCGACAAGGTGGAAATCGGTCAGCCCCTTTTCGAGATGGAAACCGACAAAAACACCATTCAGATCGACAGCACCGCCGCCGGCGAAGTGCTTAAGCTGGTTGCCAAGGAGGACGAGACCGTCCCAATTACCGAAACCATCGCCATCGTCGGCAAAAAAGGCGAGGATTTTTCCGACCTTCTCCCCAAAAAGAAGGAAGAAAAGAAACCCGAGCCCGCACCCGCTCCCGCCGCACCTGCAGCGCCCGCTGTAAAGCCCGCGCCCGCCGTCGACGACACGACCCCCATTGCTCTTGAGGGCGGAAGAATTTTTGTCACTCCCCGTGCCAAAATGACCGCCGAGCGCAAAAACATCGACTATAAAACCGTCAATGGCACCGGCCCCTCCGGACTTATCATCGAAAAAGACGTTCTTGCCGCCGCTGCCGTCAAGGCAAGCCCGGTTGCAAAGGCAATCGCCGCAAGAAAGGGCGTCTCCATAACCACCGTCACCGGAACCGGTGAAAACGGAAAAATCGTCAAGCACGACATTCTCTCGGGCGACGCAAACCTTTCGAGAGAGGACAAGGTCATTCCCATTTCCGGCATGAGAAAGGTCATTGCCGACAACATGATGAACAGCGTACAGTCGATGGCTCACGCCTATCATAAGGTTGCCGTCGACATGAGCGAGGCCAAGCTCATCCGCGCCGCCTTTAAAAAGGCCGAAAAGAAGGTTTCCTTCAACGACATCATCATCATGGCTCTCGGCCGCGCTCTCCAGGAGCATCCCCGCATGAACGCATGGGTCGAGGACGGAAAAATCACCGAAAAGGGTTCGGTCAATGTCGGTATCGCCGTTGCGGTGGATAACGGCCTCATCGTCCCCACCGTCCGCGACGTTCAGAACATGACCATCGGCGAAATCCATGACGAATCGGCCCGCCTCATCGCAAAGACCAAGGCAGGCGGACTCAAGAAAGAGGAATATTCCGGCGCCACCTTCACGGTCAGCAACCTCGGAATGTTCGGCATTGACGAATTCACCGCCATTGTCAATCCTCCTCAGGTTGGCATTCTCGCCGTCGGCTCCATGACCGACACCCCCGTTGTCCGCGACGGACAGATTGTCATCCGTCCCATGATGAATCTTGTGCTGACCTATGACCACAGGGTTATCGACGGCGCTCCCGCCGCGCAGTTCTTAAGCAGAGTCAAAGAGCTGCTTGAAAATCCCTATCTCATGATTGTCTGAGTAAATTATATTCAACCGAAAGGAAAGAAATATTATGAAAAAGTTACCTCCCCTTCAAGTAAAAGTCGACCGCGTAAAACCCCTTATCTACGGTGATTCCTACGAATCAAGAATGATTCTCGACCATGTCATCACCGGCCGCGACAACGTTATCCAAATCAACCACGGAACCGTTAAGGCCCACAAGGCTCTCGGCGGCGCCGCCCATGAAGAGGACGAAATTTACTACATCCTCGACGGCAAGGGCAAGCTCAAGCTCGACGATGAAATCATCGACATCGAAGGCAACCAGGTCATCTTTATTCCCGCCGGCGTTTTCCATGCCCTCGACAACAGCGAAAGCGACACCGACATGCACATTCTCACCTTCTGGAGAGACTATCGCTTCAACGACGCCTATGAGGATCGCATGAAGCAGTGGGGCAAATCCTTCAAGACCATTGACGAGGACTGATTTTATCTTCTGCGCTCGAAAAAAGCTTTCGGGCGCAGCTTTTCCACTTTAAAAGAAAGGTCTGAAAAAAATGGAATATGATGTTGCCGTCATAGGCGGAGGCCCCGGCGGATATGTTGCCGCCATCGCCTGCGCAAAACAGGGCAAAAAGACCGTGCTTATCGAAAAGGACAAGTGCGGCGGAACCTGCCTCAACCGCGGATGCATTCCCACCAAGGCTCTGCTTCATTGCTCCGAGCTTTATAAAGACGCAAAGACCGCAGAAAACTTCGGCGTCAATCTCGATGTCAAGGATTTTGACTATTCAAAATGCTATGACCACAAGGAGGCCACCTCCAAAAAGCTGCGCGGAGGAGTGGAATATCTTCTCAAAAAGAGCGGCTGCGACGTTAAATTCGCAAATGGCGAGCTGCTCAACGACCACACCGTCAAGGCAGGCGACGAGACGATCACATTTAAAAATCTGATCATCGCCACCGGTTCGGTTCCCGCTCCCAATCCCTTCAAGGTTGAGGACGGCGCTCCCCTCGTCAACAGCGACGGATTTTTGGAGCTTAAAGAGCTGCCCAAAAAGGTTCTCATTGTGGGCGGCGGAGTTATCGGTCTTGAATTTGCCACCGTGCTTTCGGAATTCGAAAGCGAGGTCACCGTCGTTGAGGCCACTCCCGGAGTGCTCCCCAACATGGACCGTGAGGTTGCCGATTTCGCAAAAAGCGGCCTTGAGAAAAAGGGCGTTAAATTCTTCACCGGCACCTTTGTCATGGGTGTTAAGAAAAAGGGCAAAAAGGCTCTTGTCGAACTTAAAACAGGCGACAAAAATTTCGAGGAAACCGCCGATTTGGTGGTTGTCGCCGCAGGCCGCCGCGCCAACACCGAGGGTCTGAACATAAAGGCCGCCGGCGTTAACACCGAGCGCGGATTTATAACCGTCGACGACCGCTGCTGCACAAACATGCCCCACATTTACGCCATCGGTGACGTCAACGGCAAGTCCATGCTTGCCCACGCCGCTTCCGAGCAGGGCAAGGTTGTGGCCGAAAACATCGCAAAGGGCAAAAATCTCGCCTGCGATTTCGATTTGGTTCCCGGCTGTATCTACACCCACCCCGAGGTTGCCTCGGTGGGACTCACCGAGCAAAAGGCCAAGGACGCCGGAATCAACGTAAAGGTCGGCCGTTTTAACGCCGCAGGCAACGGAAAGCTGCTGAGCATGGGCGCCGCCGAAGGCTTTGTCAAGCTTGTGACCGACGCCGACACCGGCGAAATTCTCGGCGGACAGATCTGCTGTGAGCACGCCACCGACATGATTTCCGAGGTTGCCGTTGCAATAAAGCTCGAGTCCACCGTTCACGAGCTTGCATCGGTCATTCACCCCCACCCCACCGTTTCGGAAATGGTTATGGAAGCCGCCGACGACGCTCTCGGCCTCTGTATTCACCAATAATTTTGTAATATTTAACCACCTTAAAAGGGATATTTTGTCTCTTTTAAGGTGGTTTTTCGTTTGTTTGCACAAATATTTTTTAACCATACGAAATTTATTGACGGCTGCCGTGAATCAATGTATAATAAGGATGTCGGGAATAGAAAATTTATGAAGGAGTTAAAAAATGAAAAAGAATATTGTTCTCGCGTCAATCTCGCCATGGCAATAGTAACATTTCCCGTTTCCGCGCAAAGCACAAATCTCACCGAAAATATTCGTTCTCCCGAAAAGACATCAGAAAGCGGATATGACATTTCGGAGCTTTCCCTGGACAACATTCCCGACGAACTGTTAACCCAGACCGATTTAGCCGAAATGATTGCCGAAGGTACGATCACCGACATTGAATCGACCGACACCGAAGTTCTGAATTCAATAACCGTCATAAACGGTGAAGGCAGTCGATCAACCTATTCCTACAGTGTTCCCGTTAAATACATTGATGAACAAACAAACCAAATCAAATTTATCGACAACTCTTTAGAAAGCGGAGGAATTTTTGACAGGACAGCATATAAAAACACCGACAACAGCATAAAATCTGAAATGCCAAAAAAAATTACAGATGGAATCATCGTTTCGGAAAACAACAACTCCATTAAAATTCTTCCGCAAACAGAAAACAATGTTTCTGCCGTAAAAAAAGAGCAAGATGTTTTCGGAAATAAAAAATCCGTTGTGGAATATGAAAACGCTTTTGGACAGGGAATTTCACTTCAATATGAGGCAACAAATGCCGGATTAAAAGAAAATGTCGTCATTTCCGAAAAAAGCGACAAAAATGTCTTTAAGTTTGTTTTGGAAACCCACGGACTTGTTCCCGATACGCTCTGCGGGCAAACAATCATGTTCGGAGAAAAAGACGCCGAAGAACCGTCATTTGTTCTCAGCGCACCTTGGATAAAAGATTCATATAATGCGGAGGGAAATGACGAACACATTTCAACCGAAAGCTATTACGAGATAACCGAGCTCTCCGACGGAAAGTATGAATTGGCTCTTGTCGCCGACAAGACTTTTCTCGATTCACCCGATACGGTTTATCCCGTTGTGATTGACCCGCCGTATGCGACATTCGGAACTTCTAAAATCAACTATGTTTCCCTGTTTTCTTCTTCGTCCGAACGTTGGTACAACAGCCAATACGGCATGCTCGGCAATCAGAGCGGATACGGTGAATGCCTTATGTATCTGCAATTTCCGAATGTAAAGGAATATAAACATCTAATTCCAAAAAGCATAACAAGAGTTACCGTTAACATGTATCAATCAGTCGGAGCCTCAAGCAGCTATTATATCGACTGTTATGATTCGAACACATCAGAAACAGCCTCCTCCGTTTCCTACGGAACAGTAAATTCAAACATCGGTACACGGCTTGACCGCACCCTATGCCAAGGAAACGCAACCTACGGTTGGTGGATTACCGGAGTGTTCAAAGATTGGCTTACATACGAGCGCAGCGGAAAAGGATGGCCAAAATATCAAGTGATTTTAAAGGCCGAAAACGGAGGAAATCCCTTTAAACAATTCCTCTGTTCCGGAAATTATATGTGGGTAAAAATCGATTATGAATGTACTTTTACAATGATCGGAATTCAGGATCCTTCCCATAAAATAAGTCACACTGCGTATATGGGTAAAATTGCAAAATACACATCATGGTATAATTGCTCAATACAAAGGAGTGTTGAAAATTGCAGTGCCACAACCGCACTAAAACACTTTGAGAGTTCAACTGTGTTGGTTTTCCGCGGCCACGGAAGCAGAACATCAATAGGTTGTTACAATTCTTCACTTACAAATGATACTTTTTCTTCAAAAGGAAGTGAATATCTCGCTAACGAAAAGCTAATTGTTTTGTTGGCATGCGCAACTGCCAAAGGGGGTGAGGGCGCAGCGAATTTTGCCACCACGCTTAATAAAAAAGGCGCTCAAACAGTTGTAGGTTTTATGGACGATATTTACTGCAATGAAGCAGAACAATGGATTGAACATTTCATTTGGGCGGCAGGTCTTGACAGAACAGTTGAAGAGGCCTGTGAATATGCTAATGTAGAAACAGGCATTGAAAAGCAATCACGCAGGGCAACTGTAATAGGCGACAAAACACAGCGGGCCTATCAAATTTCTTAGACGGGGTGAACAATATGAAATATTTAAAATATATTTTTGCAATTTCTGCGATTTCAGCCGTTATGCTTTCGGCCGTCTCCTGCAAAAAGGCCGCAGACACAATAACCGAAACGGTCAATCAAACGGCCGCCCCCGCAGGAACCAATGAGGCGTTTGAAGACGTTTCAATCATAAATTCTTTTCCCGATACAACAACCGAAGAACAGTCAACACTTAATTCTTTTCCCAAAACAACAATTGAGGAACAGGCAACCCTTAATCAGAGTACCTTTTACGAAAATGAGACCTCTTTCGCACTCGATCGCGAAGAAGATACGGTGAAAACCTATGACAAAAACGGAAATGTTATCGGCGAATATTTCAATTTCAGCTCCAAGCCCGATATGTCCGGTCTCCCCGAGCTTTCCAAAGAGCAGCTACAGCAAAAATGCGAGGAATTTATGTCACAATATGTGGACATCAAAAAGTATACTCTCGACGACTGTTTAGGCGGTCAGGATTCCTCCGACGATTCATACACATTCGAATATTCCTATCATAAAATAAAGGACATGAGAAGCTCGGATTCGTTTTTTATGAACATTTATAATAACGGAACCATAATAAATTATAAAATAAAAAACGCCGGAATTTTTGACAACTTCGGAAACATCCCCAGCGTTGACTATAACGCTTTAAACAAAGAGGTCGACAGACTTGCAAAAGAAAAATACGGTCAGAACATAGAATATACAACGAAGGAACCTGTGCTTTCTCTTGCGGACGGACGTCCTTGTGTTGCAGTAGCTGTTTCACCGCAGAATTACGAATACGGCGAGCTTTATGACTTTTTAATTCCTTTGGCGCAATAAAGGAGTTGACAACGCAATGAAGAAAAAAATCATCATAATATCCGTCGTTGCGGTTCTTTTGATTGCACTGTTTGTCCCCTATTCGGTACAATGTTATGACGACGGAGGGACAAAGGAGTATTCCGCTCTTGCACTTAAGGTCGTGAAATGGAAAAAGATTTCGAACGACGATTTCGGGGACGAAGAATTTCCCGAAACCAAATATTATGAAAAAACCTCGGTTTATTTTTTCCCATACAGCACAAAGGATTTAAGCGAACTGTGGAAAATCGAATCGGGAGAATCGTGACGGCATCGACGGAACAACCGCTTTAACTTTTCCCCTTAAGCAACAGATACTTAACAACAAACCGCCTTTGAAAAAGGGCGGTTTTCTCTTGAAAAAAATTTTAAAACAACTATAATATACACGGGTGATATTTATGGCAAGTGAAAAAACCAACGTTATGAGAAAGCTCACGCAGCTTAAGCTGCCCTTTAAGGAGCATTATTATGAGGGGGTCGTCAGCGGCTCGGACGTGGCCGACGCCATGGGCGAAAACCACGACAAGGTTTTTAAAACCCTTGTGACAGTCGGCAAGAGCGGGCAGCACTTTGTGTTTATGATTCCCGTTGACGAAGAACTCGACCTTAAAAAAGCTGCCTCGGCGGCGGGCGAAAAGTCGGTGGCCATGATAAAATCGAAGGAGCTTTTACCTCTCACGGGATATATTCACGGCGGCTGCTCCCCAATCGGAATGAAAAAGCAATTTAAAACGTTTATTCATCAAACGGCAGACTCATTTGACACCATTTATTTCAGCGGCGGGCGTGTGGGAAGTCAGGTGGAAATGTCTCCCTCCGACTTGAAAAAAGCCGTACCCGTCCTGCCACGGGATTTAATAAAGGAGCAGAAATAATTCAGTTTAAAAAACACCCTTCGGGCATAGTGCTTTTTTTGATAAAGGCATTATGCCCGATGTTTTTTGCAAAAACGTAAAATTATACAAATTGTTTTGCAAAACGATATTTTTTACTTCTTTTAACTATACAATGGGTATTTTACATTGATTTTATGTATACCACGCATTGGTTTTATGTAAACTCAATTCATTATATAAATCACAACCGTATTTTCGGTTGAAGCCCGTCCCATTTTTTGTAATTTTCTTCCGAAATCCGCATATACGCTTAATTTATACCATGTTGAAAAGTCTGTTGAAATTGTTGAATACTTTTTGTATATACATTTTACAATAAATCCTTATGTCAACTTTTGAACAATAAAAAGTGTTCATAAGGACATTTGTTAAACTCGTCTTTTTTTTATATAAATCGGTGAAATCTTCCGTCACACGGGAGGAAAACCGTTGTTTTTCGGCTTTTTTTACGCAAAAAAAGTCGGTGCATTTTGCTTTTTGCCATTGAAAAAAATCGCATTTTATGGTATTATATAGTAGTAGAAATGTTATGTAAAATGAGAAGATACGGAGTGATATGAATGCCCGGAGACTTGCACTGCCACACTAAGCTTTCCGACGGTTCAGTGAGTCTTGAAGAATTGGTTGCACTTGCGAAAGGTGCAGGACTTAAAACCATTGCAGTTACAGACCACGACACCCTTGCAGGGGCCATGAGAGCAAAAATGCTCGGACAAAGAGCAGGAATAAACGTAATTCCCGGTGTGGAATTTTCCTGCAAAAATCCCGAAACGGGAAGAAGGGTTCACCTTCTTTGCTACCTTCCCGAATATCCCGACCGCCTTCAGGGGCTTTGCAGGGACATCAGCAACCGCAGAAAGGTTGCCGGTCAGAAAATGGCCACCGAGGTCATGAAACGCTATCCCCTGCCGGTGGGAATTATCAAGCGCTGGATTCAGGGAAGCACCAACATTTATAAGCAGCACATTATGATGGCTCTTATGGAGGCCGGCTACACCACCACAATCTACGGAGAGCTTTACGACAAGCTTTTCGGACCCGACGGCGTCGCCGTTATCGACAAAGATTATCCCGACGTGCGCGACGTTATGGTTCAGGTTCATGAGGCGGGCGGACTTGCCGTTATGGCTCATCCGTGGCTTTACGATTCGGTCGACCTTATTCCCGAGCTTGCGGGTCTCGGCCTTGACGGTATCGAGGTGTGGCACAGCAGCGCCAACGAGGAACAGACCGAAAAGCTTATCGATATTGCAAAGAAATATGATCTTTGCATGACGGGTGGAAGCGATTTCCACGGCATGATGTCGTCGAAACCAAATCCCATCGGCTCAAAGACCGTTGCAGACATATTTGTAGACCGTCTTATCGCCGCCAAAAAGCACCGTCTCCAGATGATGAAATAGCTTTTAAAATTTAAACCCTACGGCAAGACAACTGTTCTGCCGTAGGGTTTTTCAGCTTTCAAGAAGATTATTTATAAAGGGAAAATCATTTTTAAGCGCCTTGACCTGGGGGTTTTGGGCAAATATCATGCCTTTTTTGTTTCCATACCTTTCGGCAGACGCAAAAAGTCTTGCGCAAATTTCGTCTTTTCCCGCCGCTTTTGCAAATGCCGAAAGAATTTCCGTGCATTTTTCCGACAAAAGCGCCTCTCTCACAAGGGCATTTTCGGGGTCATAGAAAATATAGCCCATTTCCCTGCCGCAAAGCTTTGCCGAATAGATTTTATAGCCGGACAGCGCCGCATCCTTTATGAGATAGCCGTAGATGTCGCGGCTTTTGACTATCACTCCGGGACGGGATTTTAAGCAAAGATTTTGCAGCTCAAAAAGCCTGTCGCTGTCATAAATTTCACAAAACTCCGCATTTTCAAGGGCTTTTGCCGATATTTTTTCATCGGCGCAATAAAAGAATTCTTCAAACCCGAAACGGGAATAAAAATTAAAAAGCGAACCGCTTGCAGGGATGAGCGCAACGAAATCCGCTCCCCTCTCCGCCGCCGTCTTTTTGACCTCTTCGAGAAGGCGGCCCATGTGTCCCTTTCCCCTCTCGTCCTTTCTCGTGGCGGCGCAGCAAAAATAATATCCCTCAAAGTCCTTTCCTTTTGAAGAAAGCTTTACCGGCACAAGAAAGGTCTGGGAAAGAATTTTGCCGTTTTCCTTTATGCAAAAATAATTTTTCTCATCAAAAACCGTGTCGAGAAAAAGCTCAACATCGGCTCTTTTGTCGCCGAAGCCCTCAATCCAAAGGGATATTATCTGTTCCCTGTCCGACATATATTCCGTCATATTTTTCCTCCATAAAGGCGGGCTTGAGGCTCAGCTTTGATTTTCTCAGCCCTTCAAGGCCCATGTCCTCTTCACGATTTATATATTTTATGCTTTGGGGCAGAATTTTTGCAAATTCTCTTATAACGACGGCATAGCAGCCGTCCATGTCTCTGTCGGCCTTTTCAAAATGCTCGATAACCGTGTCGTCGGAAAGGCGTTCGCCGATACCGAAACCGACGGTTTTTTCGCCCACCCTGACGGCCACACCCAAAAGCCCCAGCTTTTCAAAGCTGTCGAGCGCCTTTTTCAAGGCGGAATTTTCATGAATTATTCTTATGTCGGTACTGTCGTGCTCCGAAAGCCAAAGATGCTCGGTTCCCGAAACGAGCGACAGATTGTCGGCGCAAAGCACCACCGCCTCGGGCTCGCCGTAGAGACGGGTGAATTTATTGACATGATTGCGCTTTTGCTGATATTTCTTGCCCGCAAAGGTGCAAAGCGGCTCTCTCTCATAGACATATTCGCTGTTATCGCGGTTGTTTACAAACGAAAACTCGTCGCCGAAGTTTTGCTCGAAAAACTTTTTCTCATCGGGACAAAGACCGCAAAAGCAAAGCTTTTCACCTTCCTCCTCAACAAGCCGTCTGACGGCGCAGACGTTTATGAATCTCTCCGGCGAGGCGGTGCGCCCGCTTGCGGATTATTT
>URYV01000007.1 GCA_900552285.1 uncultured Oscillospiraceae bacterium | reverse complement strand
TCGGCACTTAGAATTATGCGGTATTGCCCTTAAACGGGCAAATCGCCACGGGCGGATACAGAATCCGCCCCTACGGTGCCCCCACAGACGGGCAACCGCCATAAGCTCTCCCCTCATCCGGCCCTGCGAGGCCACCTTCTCCCCCAGAGGGAGAAGGCTTGAAGGTCACGCTTCTTCTTTCTCTTTTTGTGCCTTGATGACCTTCAGACGGCTGAATTCCTCGCGCTCACGCTCGCTCAGGACCTCGTCGATGGACTTGATGGTCTTTTGCATCTGGGGGATCTGCACGTTGCCCAGGGCGTTGGCGCGCTTCTGGGTCTTTTGGATGGCCTCGGCCAGACGGATGACGCTGGTCTCGACCTCGGCCAGCTCGACGGTCAGAGTCTTGACCTCATTGAACTTGAGGTAGGCCACATCCAGCGTGCCGTTGGTGGATTCCAGGTCATAGTACAGCCCCATGGGCGAGGTGGTGTTCAGGCGCAGCGTGGGCAGCTCAACGCCCATGACGCTGCGGGTGGACATCTGCACGCCGCGCTCCACCGGCACACCGGCAGCATAGCCGCCGACAGAACCCAGCATGATGTTGGCCTTTTTCAGCGCCTCATACGCCTCGGCGTAGGCCGCGCTGATGCGGTCCTGAATGCCTGCGGCGCGGTCAATCAGCTGCATCATCTCGCGCACAAGGATGTTGCGCTTGCGGTCCATCAGGTCATAGCCCTGGGTCGCCAGCGCCAGACTGCGCTTTGTCGCCATCAGGTTTGATTTTGTGGGAAAAACCTGCTGTGCCATTGTGAACTCCTTTTACTTTTTGGCAATGCGCGCCTTGGCTGGCTCGTAGTATTTATCCAGCGTGGCGGCATCGCAGCGGTCCAGCGCGTTGCGGGGCAGCGTGGCCAGCAGCTCCCAGCCCAAATCGAGCGTCTGCTCCATCGTGCGGTCGGTGTTGCCCTGCCCGATGAACTCCTGCTCAAAGGCGCGGCCAAAGGCCATCAGCTGCTTATCGCTCTCGGAGAGCTCCTCCTCGCCGATAACACTGGCCAGTGCCTTGGCATCCTGCACCTTGGCATAGCAGGCGAACAGCTGGTTGGACAGCGTGACATGGTCCTCACGCGTGTAGCCTGCACCGATGCCGTCCTTCATCAGACGGGACAGGCTGGGCAGCACGGACACCGGCGGATAGAGGCCGGTGGCGTCCATACCGCGGTCCAGAACAATCTGGCCCTCGGTGATGTAACCGGTCAGGTCGGGGATGGGGTGGGTAATGTCATCGCCGGGCATGGTCAGAATCGGGATCTGGGTCACAGAGCCCTTGCTGCCCTTGATGATACCGGCGCGCTCGTACAGGCTGGCCAGATCGGAATACAGGTAGCCCGGGAAGCCCTTACGGCCGGGAATCTCGCCCTTGGAGGAGGAGAACTCACGCAGGGCCTCGCAGTAGCTTGTCATATCGGTCAGGATGACCAGCACGTTCTTGTTCAGGTCAAAGGCCAGATACTCGGCCACGGTCAGCGCGGCACGCGGGGTGATGATACGCTCGATGATGGGGTCGTTGGCGAGGTTCAGCAGCATGACGACGCGCTCCATCGCGCCGCAGCTCTCGAAGCTCTCGCGGAAGTACGACGCAACGTCGTTCTTGACGCCCATGGCGGCGAACACGATGGCGAAGTCCGACCCGTCGGCCACGCTGGCCTGACGGACGATCTGGACGGCCAGCTCGTTGTGCTTCATGCCGGAGCCGGAGAAGATCGGCAGCTTCTGGCCGCGGATCAGCGTGGCCAGGCAGTCAATCGAAGAAATGCCGGTGTGGATGTAGTTGCGGGGGTAGACACGGCTGACGGGGTTGATGGGCGCGCCGTTGACATCGCGGCGGGCGACGGGGTAAATGTCACCGAGGCCGTCGATGGGGCGGCCCAGACCGTCCAGCACGCGGCCCAGCAGCTCGGGGCTTAAATCCATCATCATCGGGTGGCCGGTCAGCACCGTGCGGTTGTTGACAAGGCTCAGCCCGCGGGTGCCCTCAAACACCTGAATGACGCAGCGGTCACCATCGACACGGACAACACGGCCCACGCGGGTCGAGCCGTCGTCGAGGTGCAGCTCTGCCATTTCGTCATACTGGACGCCCTTGACGCCGTCCAGCACGACCAGACTGCCGTTGATTTGGGAAAGTCCGATATGTTCCAGAATCATGTTGTTCCCTCCTCATCAGCCCTGGGCCACGGCGGCCAGCTTGGTGTCGATTGCTTTTTGCAGCTCGTCCAGCTTGCTCAAATCGTCGTTGGGCACGGTATACTTCATCTGGACCAGCTCGTCAAACAGGCCGGTGGCCAGCAGACGGCTGACAGGCACCTGCTTGGCGACGAGCGCGGCGCACTTGTCGTACAGGTACAGAATGGTTTCCATCATTTTCAGCTGCTTTTCCAGCGGGACGTAGGTGTCAACCGCGTGGAAGGCGTTCTGCTGCAAAAATCCGACGCGGATGACGCGGGCGATCTCAATCGTCAGCTTCTGGTCGTCGGGCAGCACGTCAGAGCCGATCAGCTTGACGATCTGCATCAGATTGTTCTCCTGCAGCAGCAGGTTGGCGATGCGCTCACGGCAGGACATGAAGTCGTGGCCGACGTTGTCGTAGTACCAGCCGCCGAGGTCGCCCAGATACTCGCTGTAGGAGTCGTTCCAGTTGATGGCGGGATAGTGGCGGGCGTAGGCCAGCGACTTATCCAGCGCCCAGAAGCAGCGGGTGAAGCGCTTCGTGTTCTGGGTGACAGGCTCGGAGAAGTCGTTGCCCTGCGGGCTGACAGCGCCGATGACGGAGACAGAGCCTTCCGCGCCGTTCAGCGTCCTGACGTAACCGGCGCGCTCGTAGAACTCGGCCAGACGGCTGGGCAGGTACGCGGGGTAGCCCTCGTCGGCGGGCATCTCCTCCAGACGTCCGCTGATCTCACGCAGAGCCTCGGCCCAGCGGGAGGTGGAGTCGGCCATCATGGCGGCGTGGTAGCCCATGTCGCGGTAATACTCGGCCAGCGTGATGCCGGTGTAGATAGAAGCCTCACGCGCGGCGACAGGCATGTTGGAAGTGTTCGCGATCAGGACGGTACGGTCCATCAGGCTCTTGCCCGTGCGGGGGTCGACCAGCTCGCTGAACTCCTGCAAAGCCTGCGTCATCTCGTTGCCGCGTTCGCCGCAGCCGACGTAGATGATGATGTCGGCGTCGCACCATTTTGCAAGCTGATGCTGGGTCATGGTTTTTCCGGTTCCGAATCCGCCCGGAATGGCGGCGGCACCGCCCTTTGCGATGGGGAAGAGGGTGTCGATAACGCGCTGACCTGTTATAAGAGGCTTGTCGACCGTAAGCCTCTCGGCGGTGGGTCGGGGCTGACGGATGGGCCAGAACTGACAAAGGGTCAGCTTCTTTTCGTTTCCGATTTTGTCCTTTATTGTGACAATGTTGTCGTTAAGCTTGTATTTCCCGTTCGGCGCGGCAAACACGACCTCTCCCGAAAGACCGGGAGCGAGCATGATTTTGTGCACGATTGCGGGGGTTTCGGGGCAGGTGGCGTATATTTGACCTTCCTTCAGGAAGTCGCCGACCTTAACGGTTACCGTCACGTCCCATTCCTTTTCGGTGTTAAGGGGAGCGGTGGCGTTGCCTCGCTGTATAAAGGGACCGAACTTTTCCTCGATTTCGGGAAGAGGACGTTCGATACCGTCGAATATATTTTTAAGAATTCCGGGGCCGAGCACAAGGGCAAGGGGACTTCCCGAAGCCACAACCGGCTCGCCGGGTTTCAGTCCCGTGGTCACCTCATATACCTGAATGGTGGTGGTGTCGTCCTTAATGCCGATGACCTCTCCGACCAGCCGTTCATTTCCCACATAGACCATTTCCTGCATGGAAAAGCCTTCGGTCTCCTTGACCGTAACGACCGGGCCGTTTATTCCGTAAATAACCTTTTTATTCAAAGTTTTCGCCTCCGGTGGGGACTATTCTATGACCAGTCCCGAATTTTCCATAAACCACTTCTGCTCGGCCGAAAGCCGTTCGTCAAGGGTGTCGTCGATCATCATTTCGCCGTTTTTCGACTTGACGGTTATTCCTCCGAGCTCGATGGAATTGTCGATGTGAAGGGTTATGGAATTGCCGAGATAAGAGCATATTTCGGCGGCATATTTTTTGTCGGCTTCTCTGATGATAAGCTCGGCGCACTGACCTTCCATCTGCTCTCTTATGCGCTTTGCCGACGCAATGAGAAGGTCTTTGTATTTTTCTGTTTGGGTGAATTCGCCGATGCGCTTTCTCGCCTCCTCGAAAACCTCGAGTCTTACCTCTTCGCGCCGTTTGAAAAGACCCGCGCGGGCCTCGTTTTCGGCGGCCGAGATTTTAACTCCCGAGGCGGCGTTTATTTCGGAAATGCGCTGACGTTTTAAATTGTCGGTCTCGATTTTGAGACGTTTTTCGGCCTTTTCGAGGGCGTCGGAAAGGCGTTTCTGAGCACCGTTTAACGTCTGTTCGGCCAAGTGCTTTGCGCTTTTATTCATATTTTCCATTATGTTATCCGCTTTGGAAACAGCCATTTTTCACACCTCAAATCTTAATTCCGATGGCCTCTCGAATGTATCTTGTAATGGAGTCGCCCGCCCTTCCCGAGCCGTGGCGGTCGGGAATTTCGATTACAAGGGGCTTTGGGCGGCGGAGTTTAAAATCGTCTATCTCCTCTTCGGCAAGAGAAACCAGCTTTTCGGTTATGAGCACGGCGCCCACCTGTTCGTCGGCGGTGGCGTCCTCAAGAGCCTTTTTGACCCCTTCCCGATCATGGACGATGACTCCCTCGATGCCCGCAAGGCGCATGCCTAAAAGGGTGTCGTGGTTGTCGCTTATAAGGGCAAAACGCATTGCCGGTGCCTCCTTTTTTAAGCGTTGATGATCATGAAGGAGATGATAACGCCGTAGAGAGCGAGGGTCTCGCCCAGAGCAACGAAAATGAGCGACTTACCGAAAGCCTTGGGGTCCTCGGTGGTGGCGCCGATTGCGGCGGGGATGCCGGCTCCGAGGGCGATACCGCCGCCGATGGCCGCGATACCGGTGCAAAGGCCGGCTGCGAGATATTTAAGACCGTCTCCGTTTGAGGTGACTGCCGCAGCGGCGTCGCCGGTGTCGGCAAGGGCGGTCATGGCGCCGGTGATGCAAAGAGCGGTTACGGCGACAAGTGTAGCAAAATGGATTTTCATGGCCTTGGTGGGAGCGGCGCCCTTCTTATAGCAGCGAAGAGCGTTATAGATTGCGAAAAAGATGGCCACGGGGGGGATAAGGAACATTACAACAGAAAAAGCAGACATTTTAACATACCTCCGAAGGTTAATTTTAATATTTTATGGGTTGGAACTCATGTCCCGAGCCCTCAAAGAAACGGTTGAACATCTCGTAGAATTCAAGACGCAGGCTTTGAACGCCGACAAGCAGTCCCTCGAGCACAAGCACGAAGATGTTGCCGAAAACGACGACAATCCAAAAGCCTATGGAATATTCTCCGAACATATTTGCAAGGGAGAAGAAAACGCTCATCATTCCGGCGTGAACAAGCACGAAGGCGCCGACTCTGAGGAAGGAAACGGTGTTGGTGACATAGGAAAGAACCGCCTCAAACAGCTCGAAGAAGCCTTGGGTCATATATCCGCCCCAGCTTTCGGGCTTCCAGTCCTCCTCGCCGTCGCAGAGCTTGATAAGCGGCTCTTTGAGCCATATGCAGGCGATGGGAACGATGATTCCGATTATAAGAAGGGGAAGGGTGGGGAGGGAGAGCGAAAGTATCGCGTTTGCCGCAAGAAGAATGGCTCCCGCGTAGAAAAGCAGTCCGCAAAGACCGTTTTCCGAGAAAATCGCCTCGCCGATTTCCCGCTGCTTGAATTTGGAGTAGATGTTGAGCACAAGAGCGAGCACCATAAGCACCACGCCGATTCCCACGGCGCTGTAAAGAATGGTCATTATGTTGGACATTATTTCAATGGGCTTATGTTCGGGGGAGGAAACAATGCCTAGCTTATAGTAAAGGGGATTGAATATTTCCTCAAAGCCGAAACAGGAGCCGAAAACAAGTCCGAAGAAGGAACCGGCTATTCCGCAGGGAACAAGCAGCTTTCCGAGGTCCATGCCCTTTATTTTATACATCAGGTAACCGACGAGAGAAAGAACCAGTCCCTGCCCGAAGTCGGCAAACATGATGCCGAAAAGCAGCGTGTAGGTTATGGCCACAAAGGCGGTGGGGTCGATTTCCCCGTATTTCGGCATACCGAACATTTTTATGTAGAACTCAAAGGGGCGGTGGAGGGGAGAGTTCTTGAGCTTTATGGGCGGAGAGAGCTTGGAAATGTTTTTGTTTTCGGTAAATGAGACCGAAACGCCTTCTTTACCCTCAAAAAGCTTTGTCAGACGGTCGGCATCGCTTTTGGGAACCCAGCCCATCATGACGAAGTGGTCGCCGTGCCGCGAGACGTATTTTCTCAGCTCAAACCTTGTGTTGAGCATACAAAGCTTTGAATAAAAGCCGTGAATGCTTTCGTTTCGGCTTTCGAAATAGGCCTTGAACTCGGCCTTTATGCCCTCAGCTCGCTGTGAGTCGGAGGCAAGCTGCTCGTTAAGCAGCTCGATTGCTTCGGCGGGAGAGTCGACGGCGCCGGGAATGTATATCTTTTCGAAAAGCAGTCCCGAAAAAATTCTGTCGACCTCTTTGGCATATTCGGTGGGGACGAGATACATACCCCAATAATAGTCGGCGTCGTGGGAGAAGGAATAGAATATGACGTCGGGGTTGTCGGCATAGGCCGCCAGCATACGGTAACCTTCAACCGGAAGCCGTCCGAACCGCACCGACACAAATTCGGTTTCAAAGAAATCGTTTATGGGAATGTCGACGGTTTCGAAATGCTTCAGAATGTGGATACAGGATTTACAGTATTCCTGCTCATTTTCGATAAGGGCAAGCTCGTTTTGAAATTCGCTTATGTCCTTTTCGATTTTGTCAACCTGAACCTTGGCGTCCTCTCCCGAAAGGGGAAGCTCGTCATATTCGCCCTCGGTCATGGTTACGCCGGCCGATTTAATCAGGCTGTTGAGACGGTCAAGCTGCGCCTTGTAGGGGTTGTCCTCGGTCAGTCTCGACGCGCCGCCGATGAGCGACATATTTTCGGGATGAAAGCAACCGGCATCACGGCACAGGTCAAGGGTCTCGTCAAGCTTTTCAAAGCTGCCGCTGACCGTTGCAAGCTCCATTTTTTCAACTGACATTATATCACCTCAAATCAGATGGGAAGAAGTTGTATTATTTTTTCGCCGCCAATGGAGTATCTGACTCCTTCCACAAGGGTGGTGAGACAGTCATACTGATTTTTGGCAAGCAGCATATATGCCGAAAGCACCGACGAGGGAGAGGTGTCAAACCGCATGGTCTTGCGGCAGAGGTCTCTCACGGCCCGCCCGGCCGCAATGTCGGCCGAAAGGGTGCCTTCAAAGTATTCGGAATATTTCGATTCGGCCGCAAAGCCTTCGATTTCCTCCGCCGAACGGTCGCAAAGCGCCAGCAGCTTCTTTCTCGGGAAAAGCCCGTGAAGCGAAAGAAGTCTCGACTTTATCTCGTCGGGAGAGGCGGAAAAGTATTTCTTTTGCCGCAAAATCATTTGAAGATTGAGCACGTCGGAACGAATTCCGAAAATGTTTATGATTTTTTGATCGCCGTCGGCGATTTCGGTGACCTTTTTGCAAAAATAATCCTCAAGAAGATATTCCAAGAAGGAAAGGTCAATAGGCTTGTTCTCCTCGGGACGGCAGAGCGAAACCATGAGCAGCAGGTCGCGGCGCTTTATGCAGCCGAGCAAATCGTCAAAATCCTTGGCAGCGCACATGGCCGACAAATCAATGTCGAGATGACGCTCGAAAAATTCGGGGAGCGAGGGACGGAAGGTCTCGGATTTGCCGGCGTTGAGACGCCTTGCAAAGCTCATGATAAGGTCCTTCTCGCAGTCGACCACCGAAAGACGGTAGAGCCCCGAACCGAGGGCAAAATCAAACCCGAAAAGCCCCGAAAGATCGGTGTAAAGCCGCTCTTTTAAAATGTTTTCAAGGGTTTCTCTGTTGACGGCGGCGTCGCTTATGTTGCCGAAGCCTTCGGCGTAAAAGGAATTTTCACGAATTGAAGCGGCCACCTCCTGAAGTGAGGAGCAGGAGGCCATTTGGGAAAACTTTTCCTTGGTGAAAAATCCGCCGTATCTCGCACGGGCCTTTTGGGCGGCGGCGATTTCCGACTTTAAGTTGGCAGACATGAAGTCTACACCTCCGTTACGGCGCCGACGATGCGGTCGAGCCAAGAATTTTTATCGGCGGCGTATTTTTCGTCGATGGCGACGAGCTGTTTCTTATATTCCTCGGCCTGGGCGACGATGCGCTTTTCGGTTTCCTTCTTTTTCTTTTCTTCATATTCGGCAATTTCCGAATCGAGAGCCGCATAATATCGGTCGTGAAGCTCTTTGACCCGAGCGTTTATGCCGCGGTCGATCTCATCCCGCTGCTTTTCGGCTTTGTCGACGTCCTCTCTGAGGCGTTTGTCGAGCTCGATGATGGCCGAAACTTCCTTTATATCCACTTTTTTCGCCTCCCAAAGCGGTTGAATAAAATAGGTAAAACCGCCGTTTCCGGCGGCTTATAATTACTGGTGATCCTCGATATAATGCACAAGGTCGCCTACACAGCGAAGCTTTTCGACTTCCTCGTCGGGAATGTCGACGTCAAACTCATCCTCGATCGACATGATGATGTCCACAAGGTCGAGGCTGTCGGCGCCGAGCTCATCGGCCATGGAGGACTCCATGGTGATTTGGGACGGCTGAAGCTCAAGCTGTTCGCAGATGATGCTTCTCAACTGTTCAAAGACCATATCTAAAATCCTTTCAGATTTAATACTTATAACACATACGGATAATATAATTCTTTCAAAAGTGTTTGTCAACACAAATTTTAATTTTTTTAACTTTATGCCAAAATATTCCCTTAAAGCCTTTGTAAAATTGCCTTTATAGACATACCCGAAAGATATGACTTGCATACAAAATAATAAATGAACAGGATGTGAACTCTTGCGAAATCCCCTTTATTTTTGTCGAAGCCTGTAGTATAATAATGTATACATCTCAATTTGCTTTTTAAACCTATTCCGAGGGAGGGGCATTTATGCCGAATAAAATAAAACTTTCGGTGGGCGGTATCGAATATATGGTGGTCACCGACGACGACGAGGCCCGCGTCAGAAAGATTGGCGCAAGGCTCAATGAACAGCTCGACAAGGTCAAAAAGGGCAATCCGCGTCTTTCGACCACGATGGTGGCCGTGCTGACGGCGCTTGATTTGTGCGACGCCCTCGACAAAAGCGAAACCGAGTGCGAACGGCTCCGCCTGCAGCTTAAAAAGGCGGTTGAGGATTCGGCCTGCACACGCTTTGACGGCGAAGAGGCGAGAAGGGAAATCGAGCGTCTGACCGGCGAAATAAAGGCTCTTAAGCAGCGTCTTGAGTAGGCTTTTTCATCTTTTTGGCAGTAAAAAGAGCCACGCTGCGGGGTGTGTCAGTAAGTATTTAACAGATTTTATATACAATGTGCACAAATTGTGAATGAGTATATTGTTTATATGGTGGAAAAAGTGGCTTGAATCCCATAAATTCATTGACATTGAAGGTGGTTTTAGATAAAATTGAAAGGTGTAAATCCACCAAAAATGGTTTTATGGATTTGTATGGTTTATACATAACTTTGTTCAAATTGTACATTTCCCGTCCGAAAAATTACTGCAAAAAGTCCAAAGGCTTTTTGCGGGTTTGGTTTTTGTGTCAGTCATGCCGCCGCGCGCCCGTTTGCCGTCGGCTTGTTTGACCCTTGTGAAGGTATGTAAAGGAGCGTTTATTCAATGAAACATTATTCCCGAATTATTGCGGCGTTTCTTGCTGCGATAATGCTGACCTCATCGGCGGGCTATTCGGTTGCCGCCGACGGCGAAGACACCGCCGGGACCGACACCGCCGCCGCGCAGGTGACGGGTACGGCCGATCCCGAGGATGTCGAGGAGTATCTGAAGGCCCGTGAGGAGAACACGGTGTTTTCAAAATTCACCTACACCGAATATATTGCCCAGTATGCCGACGTCCCCGATGCGTCCGAGGTCATCACCTTCGGCGCCGCCGACCCGGCTTATCTGACTGCAAGCTCCGGCAGCGTCAAGGCCGATTCGACCTATGATGACGCTCTGCCCGAAAACGGCATTGCCGGTCAGTCCCTTTACATGGGCGACAGCGAGGACGGCGAGACCGTTTCGGCAACATGGACGGTGAATATCGAAAAGGACGGGCTTTTCGTTATTGATATGCTTTACTACACCGTTCCCGGAAAGAACAATTCAATTGAACGTTCCCTCTACATAGACGACAAGTCCCCCTTCACCGAGGCGGGCGGCATCGTTTTCCCGAGAGTTTGGAAGGATACCGACGAGGGTATCACTCTTGACCAGGACGGAAACGACATTCGCGCAAGCTCGGAAGAGGTCAGCGGATGGTATGACGGTAAATGTATCGATACCAGCGGTAAGTACGGAGAATATTTCAAATTCTACCTCACCGCCGGTACCCACACCATAAGACTCGAGTCTCAGAAGGAGGCGGTTGTTTTCAACCGCATCTCCCTCCAGAAGGCTCCCACACTCATTTCCTATGCTGACCTTCAGAAGCAGTATGCCGAGAAGGGATACAAGCTCGGCACGTCAAGCGCAAGCGATTACGCACTCGGCACAAAGGACGCCGAGACCAAGAACAATCCCATGCGCCGCCAGGCCGAGAATATGTATCTTAAATCGGCGGCCACCATCTATCCCGAGTGGGACAGAACCTCGCCGCTGACCTATCCTTCGTCCTCCGACGTTATCAAGCTCAACCAAATCAAGAGCGACAAGTTCAGCGCCGCATATCAGTGGATCGAATGGGAATTCGACGTTGAGGAAGCCGGTCTTTACAATATAACCACCCGTTTCAAACAGACCGACCGCGACGGTGCTTTCTGTAACCGCACCGTTTACGTCAACGGAGAGATTCCCTGCGAGGAAGCCAAATACGTTCACTTTGCCTATAAGGACGGCTGGCAGGTTTCCAACCTCACCGCTCCCGACGGAACCCCCTTCCTCTTCTACTTTAATAAAGGTAAGAACACCATTCGCCTTGAGGTCACCCTCGGCGAGTTCGGAGATCTTCTTGCCGCCGTCGACAACACCATATACAGCCTCAACAACTGCTACCGCGGAATAATGATGATCACCGGATCTTCTCCCGACACCTTCCGCGATTACAACTTCGATGTAACCATTCCCGATACCATCGAAGAAATGACAAGGGATCTCGAGACGCTTAAAACCGTCGTTGCCGACATTAAAGAGCTGACCGGAGAGCAGAACGGCTCCTTCACAAGCTCTTTCAACACTCTCATCAACGACCTTGAAATAATGACCGAGAACCCCGGCACTATTGCCAAGAAGCTTGAAAACTTCAAGTCCAATCTCGGTACCATATCAACTTGGCTTGTCAATGCCACGGCTCAGCCCGTCGGTTTTGACTGGATTCAGATTTCTCCCTCCGAGGAGGAGCTGCCCAAGGCCAACGCCAACTTCTGGGAAAACCTCACCCACCAGTGCAAGATGTTCGCCTCGTCCTTCTATATGGACTATAATAATGTAGGACGCACGGCCGACAATCGTGAGCAGACCCGCGACGTCACCGTCTGGGTCGCCACCAGCCAGGACCAGTCGCAGATCATCCGCCGACTGATCGACAACAGTCTTTCCAAAAACAGCGACCTTAAGGTCAACCTTAAGCTGGTTTCGGCCGGAACAATTCTTCCGTCGATCACGGCCGGCATAGGACCCGACGTCGTGCTCGGCATCGGAAACTCGGAACCGCTTAACTACGCCATCCGAGGCGCGGTTATGGATGTTTCTCAGTTTAACGATTCCACAAAGGTAAATCAGACCTTCGATCAGGTCATGTCGAGATTTAACCAAACGGCATACACGCCTTACCAATATAAAGGCAAGACCTACGGTGTGCCCGAAACCTTCTCCTTCGGAATGCTGTTCTACCGCAAGGACGTTTTGTCCGAGCTTGAAATGGAAGTTCCGAAAACATGGACCGAGGTTTATGACTGCATAGTCAAGCTCAACATGAACGGACTCTACTTCGGTATAACCGACGTGTTCGGAACGCTGCTTTATCAGAACGGCGGTTCCTATTATAATGAAGACGGTTCCGCGTCGGCTCTCGACAGCGCACTTTCCATCAGTTGCTTTAAGCAGTATACCGAATTCTTCACCTCCTACGGATGCCTTGTCACCTTCGACTTCTCCAACCGTTTCCGTACCGGTGAAATGCCTCTCGGCCTTGCCGACTATACCGCATACAATCAGTTAAGCGTTTTCGCTCCCGAAATCAAGGGACTTTGGGGCTTTACCGATATTCCCGGCATCGAAAAAGAGGACGGCACCATCGACCACACCGCCCTGTCGGCCGGAAGCGCATCGGTCATCATCAGCAATGCCAAGGATCCCGAGGCCGCTTGGGACTTCCTCAGCTGGTGGACCAGCACCGACACCCAGGTGTCCTACGGTCAGGAAATCGAAAGTATTCTCGGTACTTCCGCCCGTTACAACACGGCCAACCTTGAGGCTGTCGCACAGCTCCCCTGGTCGTCAAGCGATTACAAGGCAATTTACAATCAATGGCAATCGGCAAGATCTCTTCCCGAGTATCCCGGAAGTTACATTTTGGGACGTTATCTCAGCTTTGCTTTCCAGGCCGTCGTCAATCAGGACGCCGACCCCGGCGAGGAACTTCTCGATAACGTAAGGCTTATCAATGAAGAACTTACCAGAAAGCAGAAAGAGTTTGCGGATAACGAGAACAAGAAATAAGCGGTTGCTTATCCAAATTCATAACGAGGGAGAAAAATTTTTTATGAAGCTTTTTAAAAGGCAGCCTCGGGAAGATCGCAAGAAACTGACCGGCAAGCAAAAACTCATGAGAATATGGGACGACCGCGTCGGTTATCTCATGAGCGCGCCTTATGTAATTCTTTTCACAATATTCACCGTGCTTCCCGTTGCGGTTTCCATGTTTTTCAGCTTTACCGACTTCAATATGCTCCAATGGCCGAATTTTGTCGGACTTGAAAACTATTCGAGACTTATACTTCACGATGAAATATTCCTTATCGCTGTGCGAAACACCGTTATCCTTGCCGGAATCACCGGCCCTGTGGGATACCTGCTCTGCTTCTTCTTTGCATGGTGTATAAACGAGTTTTCCCCGAAGGTCCGCGCATTTATCACACTTTGTTTCTATGCGCCGTCCATTTCGGGAAACGCCTTCCTTATATTTACCCTGATGTTCTCCAGCGACAGCTACGGCCTTGTAAACGCCTTCCTGCTTAAGCTCGGAGTAATCGATTCCCCGATACTTTGGTTTACCAACACTCAGTATATGATGCCTCTTTGTATTGTGGTTATCCTTTGGACCAGTCTCGGCACCTCCTTCCTTGCCTTCATCGCCGGCTTCCAGGGCGTCGACCGTACATACTACGAGGCCGCCGCTGTGGACGGAGTCCGCAACCGCTGGCAGGAGCTTTGGTTTGTTACCCTGCCGCTCATGCGTGAGTCTCTTATGTTCTCGGCCGTTATGAGCATCACCGGCGCTTTCGGCGTCGGCGGCGTTATCACCGGTCTTTGCGGTTTCCCCTCAACCGGATACGCGGTACACACAATAATGCACCACCTTGAGGACTACGGCGGGATGCGTTACGAAATGGGTTATGCCTCGGCAATCGCTACCGTGCTCTTCCTTGTAATGATAATCACCAACAAGGTGATTCAGAAGCTTCTCAGAAAGGTGGGTAACTGATAATGGCAAGAAATCGAGTAAACCGCTCGACCGGCGGCGACGTGGGAATTTTCATAATTCTCTTTATCTTCGGCGTTCTTATGGTTCTGCCTATGTTCTATGCCATAATCACCTCGCTGAAGCCTCTTGACGAGCTGTGGATTTTCCCGCCTCGTTTCTGGGTTGCAAAGCCCACGCTTAAAAACTTTGCCGACCTCTTTTCCAACCTGAGCAATTCATGGGTGCCCTTTTCAAGATACATATTCAATACCGTGTTTATCTCGGTCGTCGGTACCTTCGGCCATGTTATAATCGCTTCCATGGCGGCTTATGCGCTCAGTAAAAAAAGATTTTACGGTTCGAAAGCTATATTCAAGGTCATCGTGACCTCCCTTATGTTCAGCGGTTCCACCGCGATCCCCACATTTATCATAATGTCTAAGCTCGGCTTTATCGACACTTATTGGTCGATAATCCTGCCCGCCTTCTCCTCCACCCTCGGTCTCTACCTGATGAAACAGCATATGGAGTCGATGGTTAAGGATACCATTATCGAGGCGGCAAAGATCGACGGCGCCGGAGAAATGAGAATTTTCTGGACAATAGTAATGCCCATGGTTAAGCCCGCATGGCTGACCCTTATAGTTTTCTCCTTCCAAGGCCTTTGGAATGCCACCGGCTCCACCTACATCTACACCGAGCAGTTAAAAACCCTCAACTATGCAATATCGCAGATAATTTCGGCAGGTATTTCCCGAGCCGGTGCAGGCGCCGCCTCGGTGGTGTTTATGATGATACTGCCTATTGCCGTGTTTATGTTCTCACAGAGTAACATAGTGGAAACCATGTCATCCTCCGGTATTAAGGAGTAAGCTCATTTCCAACCGATATTGTAACAAGGGGATATTTGAATGCGAATATTTAAGAAAATATTAAGTTTAACAATAGCGGTGATTATGGTAACGGGCGTGTGCTGTGTGACTGCTTCGGCCAAGACGGTCGAGTCATCCTCCGTGCCCTATGATACATATATGTATGATTACAACGGCAATCCCATAATCACTCCCCATGCCTACATTCCGAGCAGCACCTTCACGGGCGCGGATCTCGGCATAGGGGACTTTACCAACCCTCAGGACATCGAGGTCGATACCGAAAACAATGTCTACATTGTCGATACCGATTACGATGTGGCCGGCGTTGAGGCCGGAACCGCCGTGGCCGGAGAATATGTTGCCGAGGAGGAAACCGAGGGCGACGCCGTTATCGTGGATACCAACGCCAAAATGGGACGTCTTGTCGTGCTCAATCCCGACTATTCGGTCAAGTTCGTCATAACAACCTTCGACAACAACGGCAAGGAGGATTCCTTCAACCGTCCCGAGGGCGTGACCATTGCTCCCGACAAGACAATCTATGTCGCCGACACTCAGAATCAGCGTATAGTCAGATTTACTCCCGGCGGAAAATTCATAAAGACCTATGACAGCCCCGTCAACATGGAGGGTAGTCAGCTTAAAAGCCTCATCGACGAGGACTATGTCTACCGTCCCAAGAAAATCGCCGTCGACCAGTCGGAAAATATCTTCGTTGTCGCACAGAGCGTCAACATGGGTATTCTTCTGCTCGACCGCGACGGAGAGTTCAGCGGATTCGTCGGAGCACAGAAGGTAAGCTACAACGTGGTCGACTATATTTGGAAGACCATGCTTTCCAAGGAACAGCAGAGCCAGATGGCCTCCTTCGTTCCCACCGAGTATAACAACATCCGAATCGATGACAAGGGCTTTGTTTATGCAACCACAAGCTCGATAAGCGCCGACGAGATTTCCTCCTGCATAAACGGGCGGACAAAGGACTCCAAGTATTCTCCCGTCAAGCGTCTTAACCCCACCGGCAACGACGTTCTTGTCAGAAGCGGTTATTATTCGACCGTGGGCGATATAAGCTTTAAATACAATTCCCTCGGTCAGGCACAGGTTTCGGTCATTGCCGACGTTGCGCTTTCTCCGAGCGGAAGATACACCATAATGGACACCCGCAAGAACCGTCTCTTCACCTACTCGGTGGACGGCGAGCTGCTCTACGCTTTCAGCGGAACCGGCAACCAGGTCGGAAATTCCGTCACACCGGTGTCGATTGCCTATAAGGGCGAGGATCTCATCCTTCTCGACGCGGACACCAAGGGAAGCAGCTTCACGGTGTTCTCCATAACCAACTACGGAACACTTATCGACGAGGCTTATGACTGCTACAGCAGATTTGAGTATGACGAAAGCGTTCAGTATTGGAAACAGGTTCTTAACGAAAACGCAAACTTCGACATCGCCTACGACGGTATCGCAAATGCCCAGATCCGCACCGAGGATTATGTCGACGCGGTTAAAAACTTTAAATATTCAAACAACGTAACGAGATATTCGGTGGCTCTCGGCGAATACCGAAATCAGATCATCGAAAATAACCTTGTGTGGATAGTCCTCGTCTTTGTGGTCATCGTGTTCCTGCTTGTCAAGCTGTTCGGCTGGATCGGAAAACGTAACCGCGACGAAAAATATGCAGACAAGCGAGAGGGCTTCTTAAACTCCTTCCTCTATGAATTTTATATAATGCTCCACCCCTTCGACGGATTTTGGGACCTTAAGCATGAAAAACGAGGAACCGCCCCGGCGGCAACCCTCATTGTCGGATTGCTTGCACTTGTTCAGATTTGCTCCAAGCTGTTCACCAACTACCTTTTCAACGGCAGCTACGGAACCCAAATCTCGCCCATTAAGGAAATAGCAATGGTTGTTATGCCGCTGCTGCTTTGGGTGCTTGCAAACTGGAGCGTTACGACCCTTGCAAACGGCGAAGGAAGCATGAAGGACATTTATAAGTTCACCGGATATGCGCTTATGCCCATGGTGCTTATGACCGTCCTCAACATCGGACTTTCCCACATACTCATCCTCGACGAGTCCATGTACATCAGCTTCTTCTCCTCCCTCGGCGTTATTTGGACCGGTATTCTTCTCTTTGTCGGAAATACCGTCACCCACCGCTACACCGTGGCAAGCAGTCTCGGTTCGATACTGCTCAGCGGCGTCGGAATGGCAATAATCGTTTTCGTCGCCCTGCTCATAATCACGACATATCAGAGAATTTACAACTTTATTGACAGTATAGTCGTCGAGCTGACATACAGAATGTAGCCGACAGTAAATAAGACAAAATTATGCAAAAGGATGGAAAGCTATGAAAACCGGATTTAAGCACTTGAGCGTAATACTTCTTTGTCTTGCACTCGTACTGTCGATAACCGGCTGCGGAAGCTCGACCGATACGACCGGCGAGAGCGGCGCAGAATCGTCTTCATCAACGTCCTCTTCGTCCGACGGGGAAAGCATTCTCGACATCGACCTTAATAATCTTGAGGGTACCAAATTCACCTCGAGAGGTCAGGCCGATGTGGAAGGATATGACCTTGTTGCCGACAACAGCAATTATCAGTTGATGATAGACCCCGATACTTTGACTGTATGTGTTAAGGTAAAGAGCACGGGATACATTTGGAAAAGTAATTTGAGCGAAAGCGACTTTGAAAACTCCACCACCGTGGAGCCCACAAAGGAAAAATATCTTTCCCAGATTCTTCTCAACTATTACGACTCCAACAACAAGAGCACGGTCTTTACAAGCTATAAGGACGCGCTGCTCAACAACAGCGAATATTCTCCCACCGTTGCGCTTTATTCCATGGATAACGGCGTGCGTGTGGCATATAAAATCGGTACCACCATCGACTATTACCTCCTTCCCGACGTGCTGACGGTGGACACCTTCAACGAGATTTGCGAAAAGCTTCCTGTGGCTCAGAGAAACCGTTTTGAGAATTTCTACATTCTCAACGATTACAGTCAAATCGACAAGGAGCAGCAGCAGGCAATCGCCAGCCAGTATCCTCTTATCAAATCCGAAAACCTCTACATTATCCAAAGCATCGCCAAGACCATGAAAACCAAATTCGTCAGCGAGGCGCTCCGTCCCATCGGATGGACGGTGGAAAGGGTAGAGGAGGAGTACGAAAAGATCGGTTATAATTCCGAAACTCCCGCCGAGGCCAACTTCTTCGTAACCGTTGAATACACCCTCGACGACAACGGACTCCATGTGAACGTTCCCGCCGACCAAATCAAATATGACGACGACAACTTCCACCTCTACACCATTTCGGTGCTGCCCTATTTCGGCACAATTGCCGACGGAAGCGACGGATATGTTTTCGTTCCCGACGGAAGCGGTTCGCTTTTCAATGTCAAAACCGAAACCAAGAACACCGTCTCGCTGCCCTTCTACGGTCCCGACCACACCCAGTGGACCAAATCGATAAACGGCAACATGAAACAGGCGGCGCTCCCCACCTTCGGTGTGACCAACGGCGACAATTCATTTGTTGCTTATGTGGATAACGGCTCGGGACAGGGAACCATTGAATATGATCCCGCCTATTCTGACGTTACCCCCTATGCTCACATCGGCACCGAATATCAGCTTGCCGAGTTTGATACCTATCTTTCCAACGGTATGTCAAACCTCAGTAACCTGCTGAAGTTTGCCTCCAAGCCTTATGCCGACGACATTACCATTGATTACAGCTTCTTAACGGGAGACAAATCAAACTATGTCGGAATGGCCGAAAAGGTCAGAGACAGAATTTTCTCCGGAAAGAGCAAAATCTCCGACGACACCACCAAATTCTATTTCGAAACCTACGGCGCCGTGCTCCGTAAGGAAACCTTCGTCGGATATGCCTACAACGCAACCCGCGCTCTCACCACCGTCGACCAGTGTAAGGAAATATATGATCTGCTCAGAGACGGCGGAGTAGACAACATCGCGGTTAGATACGACAATCTCTACGGCGACAAATATGAAAACGAGCTTTCCAAGGTCGGAAATGTAAGCTCTGCCGTGGGCAAGGCAAAGGACGTTGCAAGCCTCGCCGAATATATGAGCGGCAACGGTGACGTTCTTTATCCCAATGCCGAGCTTGTGCTTGAAAAGAACAGCGGTACCCTCGGCGCCGCCTCCACCCACGCAAGATTCATGGAGGGCACTCTTGTGACCTACTCGGGCGGTTCGAGCGATATAATTCAAAAGCAAATTGCCGTTCCCTTCACCCAAATCGTTAACAAGAGCTCGACGATACTTTCTAAAATCGACGACGTTATGAAACGTATGCAGAAGCTCGAAACCGGAGCCGTTGCATTCTCCACCCTCGGCGACACCATGTTCTCCGACTTTGAGGACAACACGGTTCACCGCGAGCAGGTGAGAACCGACACCGTTAAGCTTCTCGAAAAGGTTTCTGAAAACAACAAGATCATGGTCGATGTGGGCAACGCATATGCGCTTCCCTATGTTACCGACGTAACGGACATCGCCATGGACAACAGCGGTCTTTACTTTGCCGAAGAGAGCGTTCCCTTCATGCAGATTGTGACCCACGGATATGTGTCATACACCGGAGAGGCTCTGAACCTTTCGGACAACTACGATATGCTGATACTCAAGTCCGTTGAATACGGCGCGGGAATCAGATACATCATGAACTATGCCAAGCCCGAAATGGTCAAAGACACCAACTACTCCGACCTTTATTCCACAAGCTATGAAAGATGGCTTGATACCGCGATTTCGGACTATAAACGCGTTTCTGAGGCTCTCGACGGAACTCAAAGCAGCGTCATCACCGGCCATGAGCGTGTGTCCGACGGAGTTTATGTCACAACATACGAAAACGGCAGAAAGATTGCCGTTAACTACAGCGGCAGCGATGTTCAGGTTGACGGTGTGACCGTCGGTTCCATGAACTTTGCCGTGGTGAGTAAATAAGGAAGGAGGGATTTCAAATGAAGCTTAAAAACGTTGCTCAAAGCGCGAGCTCGAATGTCGTCGGAAACGGCGGCGAGGCTGCGCTCAAAACAAAACCGAGAAGAAAAAGAAGCAGAATGGATTTGACGGCGCGCAGAAACGCCATGGGTTATATCTTTATTTTGCCCTTCCTCATCGGTCTGATTTTAATTTACCTGCCGGCGCTTGTGGAATCCTTCCGATTCAGTATAAGCGATGTGGATAAGGTAAGCTATGTGTTTACTCCCGTCGGGCTGTATCACTATAAAGAGGCAATCTTCGGAGACGCCTACTTTATCCGCCGTATAGTCGAGTCGCTGGGTAACATGCTTATGAACGTGCTGATCATTTTGATCTATTCGCTCATAATTGCCACGCTGCTCAACCGAAATATCGGCGGTAAGGGATTTTACCGCGCCATGCTCTTCCTTCCGGTCGTTATTTCCACCGGCGTTATCGTAACCGCCGACAATATGTCGCTTGTTTCGGCTGCGGCTCTTGCGTCGGAGGCCGGAAACGTCGCCGGAGGACTTTTCACCGAGGTTGACATCAAGCTGCTGCTCAACTCTCTGAGCATAAGTCCCCAGCTGACATCCTTTGTTTCGGGCGCAATCGACAACATTTACAGTATAGTCACCAACTCCGGTGTTCAGCTTATCATCTTCCTCGCCGGACTTCAGTCCATCTCTCCCGCCATATACGAGTCGGCGACCGTTGAAGGCGCCACCTGGTGGGAAAGCTTTTGGAAAATCACCATTCCCATGATAAGCCCTCTTATTCTTGTTAACATGGTTTACACCATAGTCGACAGCTTCACCAGCGCAAGCAACAGCGTTATGTCGGAAATCTTCGGAAAGATCACGGCCGGCGCTTACGAGGACGCTTCGGCAAGAGCATTTGTTTATCTTGCGTTCGTCGGCGTCATAATCGCGGTGGTGGTAAGCGTGGTAAACCACTTCGTATTCTATGAGAACAAGTAAAATCGGAAATTTATCAGGAGGTGTTATTGAATGGAAGCTGTAAAAGAAGCTAACATTGCGGCGGAAAACAAAAAGAAGCCCAAGGCGATATTTACCAAAAAGTTTTATATCGACCACGGCGGCAACATTCTCTGCCACATTGTACTTATCGGAATTATTTTCCTGATTCTGTTTCCGTTTATTCAGAAGGTCTGCACCATGTTCCTCAGCTATGACGATCTGAGCGACAGCACCGTGCAGTACATTCCAAAGCATTTTTCGCTTTATACCGTAATCACCACAATCGGTATTATGGATTATTGGATGACACTTGTGCGCACCGCTTTCTTGAGCGTTGTTGCGGCGGTTCTCCAAACCTTAAGCTGCACTTTGACGGCTTACGGACTTGCCCGTTTCAAATTTAAAGGCAGAGGACTTGTTTTCGGCTGTGTTATCATGGTCCTGCTCATTCCGCCTCAGGTGGTAATGGCCTCTCTTTACATGAACTTTGCCCATTTGAATCCCCTCGGCCTTGCAAGCCTTTTCGGCGTGGGACGAATTGATATTTCCAACGGTGTCCTGCCCTTCATTCTGCTGTCGGCTACTGCCGTGGCCTTCAAAAACTCCCTCTACATCTACATGCTGCGTCAGTTCTTCCGCGGACTGCCCACCGAGATAGAGGAAGCCGGAATGATCGACGGTTCCAGCCATATGGGAATTTTCTTCCGTCTTATGCTCCCCAACGCCGTGCCCATGATGGTTACCATTATCCTCTTTGCCTTCTCTTGGCAGTGGACCGATAACTATTATTCACAGCTTTTCCTCGGGCACAGCGATTATACCGTTATCACCAATGCGCTCATCGGACTTCGTTCCTACGGCGTAAACATTGCGTCCTTTACCAACGTTTTCCGTAACGCAATAATCGATACCGGTATCGTGCTTTCGATTTTGCCGCTTGTCATTGTCTACATCTTCGGTCAAAAGTTCTTTGTGCAAGGTGTTTCACAAAGCGGTATCGTCGGATAAAAAACTGTTGATTATTCCCCTGCGGTGTGATATAATCAATATAGGATCTTTTGCCGGAAAACCGGTTTTGAGATACAAAATTTATTTAAGGAGATGCTTCTATGAAGGCAAATATTACAAGACTGATAAGCATTATGCTTGCCGTAGTCATGGTCGTCTTCACTCTTGCTTCCTGTAAGAAGAAGGAGAACGTAGATGATACCTCGTCTATCGATTCGGTCGTAACTTCCGATGTCGGTGCTATCGGCGAGGAATACTTCACCGTTAAAGAAGAAGACGGCGCTTCGGTTGAGCTTGTTGCCGATGAAGAGGGCAACAGCTATTTCGATGTAGTGGAAGGAACCACCCTTGAAAAATTCCTTCAGGACGTTGTTCCTGTTGACGGATATGCCATCAAGATCTTTGCGGCCGACGGAACCACCGAGGTTACCGACCCCGCTGCCAAGATTGAAGACGGTATGATTCTTAAGGTCTACCTCAAGGCCACCGAAGAGGGCGAAGAGGACACCGAGGTTGCAAGTTATGACATCAAGGTTGTTTCCCAAGAGGAATTTAACAAGGATAAACAGAACCGTGTCAGCGCAAGCAACGGTAAAAACGCCAACAACAGCAATAACGGCGGCACAACCAGCTCCCTGACAAACTACAGCTTTGTTCTGGGAAGTAAGGAAGCCAGCAAATACACCGAAAACTCCACCATCGGCAGCGTTTACAAGACTCAGATCGAAAAGATCAAGAGCAAATATTCCTGCTCGGTTGAGTATAAGACCTATCAGAACGATCCTAACGAAATCGTTAACGAAGTCATGGCCGGCACCTGCAACGCCGACATTATCGAGCTCTCCCTTGAGTGCCTGAGAAACGTTGCAAAGCAGGGCTGCGCACTTGATCTCGCTTCCTACAGCCTCGGCAAGGCCTACACCAACGGCTTCACCGAGTCCTGCACCTACAGCGGCAAGAAATATGCCGTTGCCTTCCCCGCAATGGGTGCCACTCCCATGGGTATCATCTACAACAAGGACCTCATTAAGCAGTACAACGGCGGCAAAGACGTTGTTGCAACCGCTTACAAGGACGGTTCCTGGACCTTTGACAAGTTCAGAGAGATTGCCAAGAACTGCACCGACGAGGCCAATGACGTTTCGGGCGTAACCTCCAACACCAATATCATCGGTATGGCTATCACCTCCGAGGCCGGCGGTACCGCTACCAGAGATTCCAGCGGTAAGATCGTTGCCACCATGTGCAACCAGAACGGCGTTAAGGCTCTTGAGTTCATGAGAGAGCTTAAGCAGACCGATAAGTCCTACAGATACAACAACGACATCACCACCAGCATTAACGACTTCATCGCCGGTAAGGCCGCCATGTTCGCCTCCAACCTGACCTACTATCCCGACATATCCAAGAGCGCTACCTTCGAGTTCGGCTTTGTTCTCTTCCCCAAGGGACCCGACCAGAGCAACTATATTTCGGGCGCTTATGACGGAAACGGTTTCATCGTTCCCAAGAACAAGGAATCGACCGCAAATGTTTCCGTTACCTTCCTCAACCAGCTTGCCAACGTTAACGGTAAGATCATCAACGCCAAGTCTGAGGAAATGCAGAGAAACGGCTTTGACAAGAACTCGGTTGCCGCTTACAAGTATGCTGTAAACAACGCATCCCCCGAGTACAGAACCGGCGCTATCGACGCTAACGTTTCTTCCAGCGTTGACACCTCCGTTCTGTCCAAGAGTGAGAATCCTTCCACCGTTATCGATCAGGTTAAGGGTCAGCTCCAGTCTCAGCTCGACAAGTTCTATTCGGGTAACCTCGCATAAGAACCTGTAAATCAAATTACAAAAGGGGCCGTATCACCCGATACGGTCCCTTTTTAAAAAAAGGAAGATATTTATGATAAAAAAAGATACCTCCCCCGATATGTCCTTCGGCGTTCCCGTGACGGGACTTGAAAAGAACACCCTCTACCGCATAAATCATTGCCTTTTTGACGGTATGGAAAATCTTTTCGAAAAGGACGACGCCCGCCTCATTTGCAGCCTTCAGGGCCTTATAAACCGCGATTATGAGACCAACGGCAACATACTTGTCTATCTTTCAAACGACGGTGTGGACGAATTCTGGCTTGATTACATCACAGGCGAGGGCAGAAGCTTTTCCGGTCTTGCGATTAAGGACATAAACACCTTTGACGAATATCTCGGAATTTTCGGAGATATTATCAAGGAGTGCGGCATGGTGCTGTGGGACGAAAATGTTGCCGCCACCGCAAACGTCGCCGCCACGGTGTGCGGTCTTGACGGATTTTTGCCCGTTAAATTCGATGAGAACGAGGGCAGCCTCTATCTCAAATTAAAAGAGCTGGGAGTGCCCGAAAAGCAGAGCCTTGTGGGTCTTTTCGGCAAAGACGGCTCGGTGGATATGGGCAGCGGCAGCGCCAAGTGCGACGCCTATCTTTGGGCTATGGACAAATATTTCGACCGCTGCTCCTCAAGATACATTGCCTACATTCTCGACGGAGCCTCCTGCTCGAGAAACAATCCCTGCTTCCATCCCGAAAATCCCAGCAATGTTTTTGAAAACTGCATTTACAATCACGACTATTACATTGCCCGCCGCTGCTTTTTCTTCGATTTGACCGTCTATGATAAAGAGGC
>URYV01000006.1 GCA_900552285.1 uncultured Oscillospiraceae bacterium | reverse complement strand
TCTGCTAAATGCTTGATTGAAAAGTTCTCAAACTTAGCTTTGAAACCGTTTCCGTCAGGACAAGCCCCCATAATCCCCACCATTACAGGATGGTTGTCTTGAAGCCATGCATTGCGCATCATCGTGTATTCTTTATCATCGTAGGAATAGAATATTTCCACAGCATCAAGACGACGCACCGCTTTAATCCATACAAATGGTACCGGCTTGTCTAATGTAATAACGCTCCAATCGCTTGTGTGATGAGTTACAACAGTACTGAGATTATATTTGCCATCTACAAATTCGATACCGGCCTTGATATAGTTTTCGTGGTCAATACGCAACATAAGTCCTGATTGATCGAATCGAGTCTTATAGTCTCCTGAGATTTTTACTTTTACTTCAAATTCTCCACCACGCGTAGTATATAAAAAAGGAGCATCATCTACAGTAAAACCATAGTGAGATATGCGCCAGTAATCAGTTTGGGGTGTGACATTCATTGAAAGCAAATCACCTTTGATTTCCCACTGTGCAGGTTCATTGAACCATTGCATTTTCTCTAATGATTGAGCCATGCTGGTAAATGAAGCAACACCCATTAATCCACTTAATAAAATCTTTTTCATCTTTCTCTGTTTTTATATTGTTATTATAATTTCCGAATTACGTGGCATGGATTCCCAACGGCTAAAGAACCTTTTTTTTCTGCCAATCTCTGTAGGCAGTATATGATTGTATTCGTGGCGGATTAGCTTGCAAGTTCGCCTTTCTGCAATCAATTCCGCATCATTATTGGCATCATATAACGTACCTAAATGGCATTTTTCTTTCTCACTTGTCATGAATAACCATGGCTTTAATTACATTTGCAAATGTAAGGCGTTGTAATTTGCTACACAATAGTTATAAATAACCATTTTATATCAGACTAATGGATACTAAGGATATACTAAACAAAGAGTTCTTTGCGCAAAATTTTTCGGAAGGACAACCATATGCAAAGATGTTAAACATATACAAGGGGATTGCTTGCAATTATGCGCGGATGGAAAATGCCATTGCAGTGTTAAGTGACTGGCACACGAATGAAAGCTATATCTATTATGGCGGCTTCTCGCAAATGCTTGGAATTGAAAAAGACGTGAAGGACAGCAAAGTGGCTTCTATTTGGGAAGAAGAAATATTCAAAATTGTCCATCCGGATGATTTGGCTGAAAAGCACTTACAAGAACTCTGTTTTTATAATTTTGTCAAGCGGCAACCCAAAAAGAAACGTACTGATTACTATTTGATGAGTAAACTACGCATGAAGAATAAAAGAGACAGCTATATTCCCGTCTTACATCGAATATTTTATGTTTCCATGCCTACTAATGATACTTTATGGCTGGCATTATGTCTTTATACTCCTTTAGCATTTGATATTCCTGCAAAATGTATGATAATTAATTCTATTGACGGGCACGTCACAGAGTTGGAGGAATATAACAACGAGAAGATTTTGTCGGTGAGAGAAAAACAAGTATTGAAACTTATAGACAAAGGGTTGATGAGCAAAGATATTGCAGAAATGCTTTCTATCAGCATATATACGGTAAATCGACATCGGCAGGAAATTTTAGGTAAACTGCAAGTAAAGAACTCAATTGAAGCCTGTAGGATTGCCAAAGACTTAAAACTGATATAGAATTATTCTTTTGTTATAAAAAAGAAGGGTATCTATCCCAGACACCCAATCTTTATTAACCTTAAATCTAATACCATGAAAAACACAGTGCAAATATACACGGTTTATGTTATATAACATGCTGTTTTGGCGTATTTCTGCTTTTTATTAACTCTATTTAAGAAAAGCAGGCTAACAAAGCCTGCTTTTTCCTTTATTCTACATATAGAACCAGTCCTTTCAGGTATTCCCCTTCCGGATGATAGATGCTGACCGGGTGGTCGGCAGGTTGCGTCAGTTGGTGCAGGATGCGTACGCTGCGGCCGGACATGGCAGCGGCTGTGAACACGGCGGTGCGGAAGTTTTCTTTGCTGACGGCTTGCGAACACGAGAATGTGAAGAGGATGCCGCCGGGCTTGATTTTCTCGAAAGCCTTGACGTTCAGTTTGCGGTAGCCTTGCAGGGCATTGCGCAGGGCATCGCGGTGCTTGGCAAAAGCAGGAGGGTCAAGAACTATCAGGTCGTATTGGTCGCCCATGCGGTCAAGGTATTTGAAGGCATCTTCTGCATAGGCGGCATGGCGGGTGTCACCCGGGAAGTTCAGTTCGATGTTCTTGTTGGTCAAGTCGATGGCTTTGGCGGAGCTGTCCACGGAATGCACCAGTTTGGCGTCTCCACGCATAGCATATACGGAGAAGCCGCCGGTATAGCAGAACATATTCAGTACGCTGCGGCCTTTGGCATAACGTTCCAGTAGCGAACGGTTCTCGCGTTGGTCTACGAAGAAACCGGTCTTTTGGCCTTTCAGCCAGTCGATGTGGAACTTCAGGCCGTACTCCATGGCTACATTGTCCGTGCTACCGCCTTTCAAGAAACCATTCTCCGGATAGAGGTCGGCCTTGAAGGGAAGGGTCGTCTCCGATTTGTAATAGATATTGTCAATCTGGTTGCCCATCACTTCGGTAAGGGCATCGGCAATGGCCATGCGGTCGAGGTGCATGCCGGCAGAATGTGCCTGCATCACTGCGGTGCGGGCATAAATGTCGATAACAAGCCCCGGCAGGTTGTCTCCCTCCCCGTGCACCAGGCGATAGGTGTTGTTTGTCGGGTTTCCGGCTATGCCGATACTGCGGCGCATGTCGTATGCTATGCTGAGTTTGCGTTTCCAGAAGTCCGCATTGATTTCTTCGTCTTGGCGGAAGGTCAGTACGCGTACGGCGATACTGCCAATCTGAAAATGCCCTTTGGCTATGAATTCCTTTTTGGATGTATAGATTTCAACTACTTCCCCTTCTTCGGGCTCTCCGTCGAAATGTGCGATGGCGCCGGAAAACACCCACGGGTGAAAACGCTTTAATGACTCCTCTTTATTGGGTTTAAGGTATACTTTGTACATATATATAATGTGATTAATGTGGTAATGTGATAATGTGCATTACATTACCACATTATTATTGGCTTCTATCTCAAAATCTCCTGTCCGTTTCAGTTCTTGCAGCTTGTTGTAGATGTTGAGGCATGCCCAGGCATCGGTGGCGGCATACAGTTTCTGCGGTTCGGTCAAGGTTTCGGCTTCCCAGTTGGAAAGGCGCTGGCTTTTCGAAATCTTTTCCCCGAAGAGGATGGCGTATATCTTCTGCAGGCTTTTGTCCTGGATGCCGAAAGCGCGGACGTATTCCTGCAATTCAATGCACGCATGTTGTTCGAAAGGAGCACGCTTGTGCAGCATCATGAAGTCATCCCGCAAGGAAAGGCCTACTTTCGTTACACTTGGGTTTTCCAGCAATGTGATAACCGGCAGAGTCAGTCCCGTCAGGTTGAGGCGGAACAGAAAGCAATGTTCCTCTGAGGAAATCTGCAGCAGGGCCACCTTGTGTATCTGTCCTTTTGTGAACGATGGACGGGTTTCGCTGTCTATGCCCAGCAACGGGCAGGACTTCAGATAGGCGACTGCCTTCTCCGCTTCCCACGGTGTCTGTACGACATGTATCTGTCCCGGAAAGGCGGCTTTGGGCAGGTCTTTCACTGTTTCTTTATCTATTGTTCTTTTGATAACCATAATTTAATATTCAAAGTCTGCGGTTTCCTCCTCTTCATCCTCGCCTTGCGCATACTTCACCTCGTGCAGGGCACGCAGGGTGTTGACAAGCTTTTGTCCCCAATGGAGGCGGAAGTTTTCCTGGCAGATGGCAAGCGAATCGTTCATCGTCTCGTTGAAACCCAGCTGGAATACGAAGATAAAGTCCTTGATGTCCTGGTATATGTCGGCCAAGTCTTCGGAAATGTTCCTGGTGATGGGCTGGTCACTATACTTCATGTCGGATACGAATACGTCCAGGTAGTCGTCTTTCTCGGCCAGGATATTGGCGAGGTTCATGCGGAGTACCTCATAGGTCTCTTCGGTGACGAATGTTTCCGGCGCCTCGTCTCCTATGGTTTCGCACTCGGGCAGCATGGAGGCCTTCAGGTAGAGCAGCGGAAGTATTTTTAAGGAGGTATCGACGAACGCAGAACGTTTCACCCCTTCCGCTTGTTCCAGAAACTTACAAAACTCGGCGGCTACGGTCACAAACTCTACGGCATTCCGGTCGAATATCACTTGACTTTCTTTTTTCATATCTTCTTGATTTGAAACGCAAAGATAGCGCAAACCGAAAGTAGAAGCAAATTAATTGGCAGGATTATTCTTTTTTCACTACATGATATTCTGTTCCTCTTGTCTTCCGGCGGCTGCTGATGCCCAGTTTGTGGAGTGCACGTCCGAACAGAGCCACTTTATTGATGGACAGCCGGTCTTTGGTCTTGGTTTGCAAGAAGGAGAGAATCTCCATAGGGGTCATCCAGTCTCCTTCCTCTTCATTTTCGGCGGGATGGAAGTGGCAGAGGAAGAGCTGTTCCAACGGTGTGGGCTGTTCAAACTCCCGGTTGGTCTGTTTCAAGATGGCTTCGTCGGAATCGTCCAGCCAGTAGCGTTCACCTTTGGCTATGGCATCCATGGCTTGTGCGTAGAGTTGCCGGTAGTTGATGGTGACATTGGTATGGATGGGGCCGGTGACTTCGATGCAGATGAAACGGCGGCTGCCGCTGGGGTCTGTCAGCAGGTCTTTCTGGTTGCTGGTTGCTATAAAGGAGGCGTAGCGTCTTATTTCCTGGATGGCGGTGCCGTAAGGCTTGCGCAGGTTTGCCACGGGTTTCTGCAGCAGATGCTTTAGAAAACCTTGCTGATTGACGCTGATTTGGTCGAATTCGTCGATGTTTATCAGGAAAAAGCGGCCGAGGCTCCGCTCTGCGTCCTGCTTGCTTTTGAAGTCGATACTGTCGGTATATCCGAAGCGCAGTTCGGGTGGCAGCAGGATGCGGCAGAAGGTACTTTTACGATAGCCTTGGGCTCCGACCAGTAGGGGAGACGTGTTGTTTCCATGCTGACGGTCGATGTTTTGCCAGTGCGCCGTCATGCTGAGAAACCAGCGGTAGAAGAGTTCCCGCCAGTACGGATTGTTGCAGGGGACGAGGTCGGCCAATGCGCGGATACGGTCCTTGCCGTCCCAATGTCCGGTGCTGTTCAGATATTCTTCGATGGGGTTGTACAAGGGAATGGCGTCCGAGTTGAGGTAGCGTGCCACATCTCTGTCCCATACGCTGATTCCTTCTTTCAGGGCATTCTGTCCGATACTGCTTCTTACCCGCTGGTCGGCAGGGCGGAAATGGAAGTGTATGGAGTCCCGTTGGCGGAATTCCAATTCTCCCAGCACGGTGTTCCAGCGGAACTCATAGCGTCTGTTCATGAATTCTTCCAGGCGGAAGGCGGTGATTTGGTCGCGGGTCATGCTGCTACGGGTGCCGAAGCCTTTGCATTCGCGGTAGAGGTTGTGCAGG
Organism: uncultured Oscillospiraceae bacterium; assembly: GCA_900552285.1. Classification (GTDB taxonomy): domain Bacteria; phylum Bacillota; class Clostridia; order Oscillospirales; family Acutalibacteraceae; genus UMGS1484. The sequence goes on along the minus strand of URYV01000006.1, from coordinate 19,033 downwards.
GTCATGCGCACCAGTTGTTCATCCGCTTCGCGGTAGTAGTGCATCATGACTTGACGTACTGCCTCTTCTTCGGGAATGCCGGCTTTGTAGCAATGCCTGGCAAGCAGGTAGAGCAGGGGGCGAAGGTCATCGCCCCGTTTCCAGTTTTCCAGCTCTTCGAAGGTACGGTTCAGGGCGGCTTCGAAGAGGATGGAGAAGGTTTGGGAGGCCGGATAGCCGGGGGCAATGCGCATCAGCGGGTTTGCTTCGGTCTGTTTCCGTTGGCCGAAGGTGGGCTCGTCGGGCACGGACAAAGGCTGTTCCAAACAGAAAGGGACGGCAGACGGATTGTAATAGGGACGGTCATCGAGCGTCATGCGGCAGCTTTGCTCCACGGCAGGTTCTTTCAGTGTGATGGGGTAGGGGAGCAGGGGCTGGTAACAGTTTACGGCGAGCCGGTAGGCAGCGGTATGAAACAGCCTGATTTTTTCTTCCTGCCTGGGGCGCGAACCGTCGGGGGTGGCAAACAGTACCCATATTTTTACGCTTCGTCCGCTGCTTCCGCAAAAGGCGGCAAAAGTTTGCGGCAGCAGGGCCGCCTGGCGCTTTACTTGCTCCACTTCCACGGCATTGGCCAGGTGGTTGACTTCAATCTGTACCAGTCCGTTATAGGTTTTTAGGTATCTTTCCCCCTCTTTGCTGCGGGCATATTCTGCGGCAGGGCAGATGCGTGGCAGTTTGTCTATGCAGGGGTAGTGTCCGTTGCTTCCGGTGATGTGGGGAATGAGGCTGCGCAAGGCGGATATGTGTCCGGCTTTGTTCTCGGTTTTCATCTTCTCCATCAAGGTGTCGCTGGGCCATGTGCTGAATGTCTCTTTGCCGGTTTCACGAGCGGTGCGTATAAGGGTAAGTTTCATGGGGTGCTTGCTGTATTAAAGTCCGCAAAGCTACTGAAAAATGACGGGACAGCCGAGGAAAAGTGGAATTATGATGAAACTTCTCATACTTATTTTTTATTCCGGCTGTACGTCGTAATCCGACTGGTTTTTCACGCCGACAATGTCTTGCTTCCTCACCTCGGTTGTTAATATGTGCTGCAACTGCTGTGAGGTCAGCGTCTCGGTGGGAGAGAACTCAGCCGACTTCATATAGCTTAAAATGGCATTGCGCAGCTGACCTCCTTCCGGAGTGTGGCGAATTGCTTCGAGGTTGCTCATACAAACCAATACCTTACCGTTGTCTACGGCAAATTCGAACAGCAAGCCTAACTTGTGGTTCCGTTCCACATTGTCTACTACTTGGATAAGCGGCTTGTATTCGTGGCGCGTAGCATTCAGAATAAAGGGGCGGGCATGGCGTACGATGCTCCACCATTGCCAGTTGCTATGGCACTCGGTGGGGAACTGCCGGAACAAGGGATGTTTCTCGTCCATCAGCAAGGAGAGGGTGCCCGGCGAAACTTCGCGGCCGGCGTTTTCCGAAATGCTTTTGAACATGGCATAGTTCCAGTAGTCAGGAGTAAAAAGTCCACCTACACTCTGTTCTTCAATGGCTTTGTGGTCGGGTATAAGCAGTATCTTCCCTCCTTGGCTCAGTCTCTTTCGCGCCTCGTCATCCAAGGACTGACAGATGAAGATGTCCGCTTCGCTTTCCGGTGTCCGGTCGGGGTATACCCATAAGTTATAATAGTTATGATAATTCCCGGTGGTCAGTGTCAGTCGCAATTGGGCAGGCTTGTCTATTTCGGTAAGGGTGCTTTTCAACTCGCCCACCTGCATTACTTTTCCTTGCTCTACATGGGCGGGGACTTTGCCTTCGCGAACAAAAGTTACGCTGTCACTCAGGCTTTCCAGACGCCAGTATAATGCATCAGACCATGGTTGCTCTTCGTAATTTGTCAGGGCGAGTCCTATGTTCAGCTCTTCTTTGTTGCTGTAACAGTAGGTGTCCATAAGCGCCAGCGGTACCACCGGAGCACAAAAGCCGCGGAATGTTTCGGGAGTGACAATGCCTTTGCTGTCCATGAAAGCATCCAGAATGCCTACCAGTGCCGAGCCTTGTCCGGGAAAGTCTTGAAGGTCGAGCATCTGGAATCCGCCTAAACCGGCAGTGCGCAGGCCGTATTCAATATCAGCCTTGTAGCATTCGACGGCAAACCGGCCGGTGGCCTGATGGAATGCGTCAATCTGGTTCTGCAGTCCATTTTCATTGAGCCGGTCACGGAATATCTCCAAGTTATATGGATGCAATACGCCGGTGTATTTCTCCAACTCCTTGTAGTCGGGATAAATTTGGAACTGTCCGGTTTCGTGACTGATGACCGGTCGGGGAGATTTCGCTATGGCAGCAGTATAATCCGCACGGGTATTGGGACGGGTGTTGTTCAAGATACCTCCCTTTTCGGCATCGACAAAGGCAAACGAACTGCGTACGTGCGTTGTATAGCCTTCGCCTCCTCCTACCCGGCAGGTTGTCAGATAATCTTCACCGTCTATGGCACCTCCCCAACCCAGGAAGTTGTTGGAACCGAACGAATAGAGATGGCGGTTGTCATGTTTTCTGAATCCGTCCAGCCAATTGCGCATCAGGTCAACGTCGCCACCCAACTCGTTGCCCAGTCCCAACATGGTGAATGAGGGGTGATTGCCCATGTAGTCGAGGGTCATATAGGCTTCGTTCAGCAAGAAGTCATTCAAGCGATGGTTGTCCGGTGAAATGCTTCCCCATAAAGGCAACTCGGCTTGGAAATAGATACCCTCGATGTCGGCAGCGGCAAAAGCGGCGCGGGGCGGGGTGTAGGAATGGCAACGGTAGTAGTTGATGCCATAACTCTTGGCTGTCTGAAAAACTTTTCGCCAGGACTTTACATCCATCGGCGCATATCCGGTAAGTGGGAATACGCAAGCGTCGTGTTTGCCGCGCAAGAAGGTCTTGAAGCCGTTTATGGTGAACTGAGTACCTTCGGTGGCAAAGTCGCGCATACCGAAATCTGTTATTATATTGTCTTTACCCTCGTTTGTGGCAAGGGTCACGTTCAGTGCATAAAGTGTGGGGTGGAATTCGCTCCATGTCTGCATCCGGTTGCCCATGTCGAGCGTCAGTTCTATCTTATTTTCACCTTTGCTCAAGCCGACTTGTTTTTCCATGTCCGGTAACAGGTGTTCTTGTTGGGTGTTCCACGTCTTGGCAGAAAGGGTCACTACGCCCGATTGCTCCGAATCGCTGTATATGTTTACATGGATGCGGGCCTTTTTCTCCTTTACAGATGGGTAGACTTGTACCTGCTTGAGATAGGTGTGTGGGGCCGCTTCGATGTAGAAGTCGCCCAGAATGCCGTTCCAGTTGGTTTGTGTGCCGTCGGTCCAGGCATGCGAGCTTTGGATTTCGGCTGGTACGGAGCTGGGGGAATTGTCAATGCGTATCTTTATATGGTGGCTGCCGGGTGCCAAGGCCGGCAGGCTATAGCAGTGAGGTGCATAGATATGTCCCAACGTGCCTATACTGTCTCCATCTATCCAGAGAGTGCTGGGTTTTGTACGCTCCATGAAAAGTATCAGGCGTTTCCCTTCCATCTGTACGGGAATTTCAACATCTTTTTCATATTCTACGATGCCGGAGTAGGGATAAGTCCGTGTCAACTGGGAGGTTACATTGGTGGGATGCCTGCCGTCTCCCAACTTGTTTTCATCCGTCGTACCGGGCAATGTGCAGTTCCCTAATGAACTGTTCCAATTTCCTGATAAATCGATTCGTTCTCTTATTGTCTGGAATTCTTTTTTGTCTGTACATGATGCCAGACATGCCAATAAGCATAATACAATGAAATTTCTCATAAACTACCTGTTTTTCATGGCCGGTGATTGATTGACCGGTTGCAAATATAGGGCATTGCTCCCGTCTCTCTGTATACAAAATGTTTCCAATTATGTGACGGGATGTTTTTTATTGCTATCTTCATGCTTGATATTAGTGTTGTTGAGTGTTCGTCATTATAACCAATCTTTTCACCATACGTCGTTACTCTATTGATTTTTCCGTGTGCTGCAACCGGTAAAAGTTTTTCTGTCTTTCAATCTTGTTCTGCAGTTCCTCTTCGGTGGGCATATAAAGCATGCATTTGGATACTGTTACTAAATTGGAAAAACGGCAATTTGTGTAGGCGTAAATCTTGGAAAAGTGGCATAAATCCTTTATATTTGCAATGGAAAAGAGGCATAGTGTGATTATTGCATTTAATAATCGAATAAACAAGAATAGGTTATGATAAAAAGAAAGATAGATGATTACATTCGCAATTACTACGAAACTAACCGTAACGCCCTGCTTATTACCGGAGCACGACAAATAGGTAAGACATATTCCATTCGTCAGTTCGGTAAGACGTTTAAAAGTTTCATTGAAGTCAATTTCGTCGAGATGCCCGAAGCGGTGGATTTGTTCAAGGGAGCAAAGAGCAGCGGTGATATTCTGCTCCGTCTATCGGCAATCACCTCCGTGCCGCTCATCAAGGGTGAAACGCTCGTCTTTTTCGACGAAGTACAGCAATGTCCCGATATTGTTACGGCAATTAAGTTTCTGGTGGATGACGGTTCGTATCGTTACATCTTGAGCGGTTCGTTGCTGGGCGTAGAATTGAAAGACCTGCGCTCGGAACCGGTTGGCTACATGGGTGTAAAGGATATGTTCCCACTCGATTTCGAGGAGTTTATTTCGTGTGTGGGTATAAATGACGCCGTTATCGGGGCATTGCATGAGGCATGGCGGAATCGCACTGCCGTCGATGAGTTTGTCCACGGCAAAATTATGGAGCTGTTCCGGCTCTATCTTGTTGTGGGCGGTATGCCTGCGGTCGTGAGCAAATATCTCGAGAGTAACAACCTGCAAGAGGTGATGACTGTGCAGCAGGATATCATTCGTCTGTACAAACGTGACATCGCCCAGTATGATCCTAATAACAAACTCTACATCGAGGAGATTTTTAATCTTATTCCCCCTGAGCTAAACGCTAAAAACAAACGCTTCATACTGAAACGATTGAATGAGCACGCAAAGTTCGACCGGGTCGAGAACAGTTTTTTATGGCTGACGAACGCGGGCGTGGCGCTACCCGTCTATAATGTGGAGGAGCCGAAAATGCCGCTCCTGCTTGCACGTTCACGCAATCTGTTCAAACTCTTCCAAAGTGATATCGGACTGCTGGCCAGCCAATATGCCGAGGGCATTCAGATGCGGATTATAAAAGGTGATAAGGACATCAATTTCGGTTCAATTTACGAGAATGCCGTAGCGCAGGAGTTGGTGGCTCACGGCATTGTTCCCTACTATTACAACAACAAGAAGCGCGGTGAATTGGATTTTGTTATTGAGCTTGAGGGTAAGGTACTGCCTATTGAGGTAAAATCAGGTAAAGATTACGAGACACACCGCGCTTTGTCCAACATCATGGATTGCGAGGAATACGACTTCTCCGAAGCAGTTGTGTTCAACAACGGTAATCTGCGCGTCGCAGGTAAGATTATCTATGCCCCGATCTATATGGCGATGTTCTTCGAGAAAAGCAATGTTGCTCCGACTTTTTATAAAGTGGATTTATCGGGACTGTAAAGTGTTCTATTCGGAAAATAATGCTTGCTATTGAAAAAGATTAGCATTCCTTTGCCAAGCCCCCTGCTTTTCATTATCTTTGCCTCTGTAGTTTGTAGTTGCGCACAGTCGTGGAATGTCTTTCTCATAGTTGTGAAGAAGGTGTATCACAAATATGAAGAAGGTGAACCACAGCTGTGCGCATCTTTTGTTGATAAGCTTTCAGCAGAAGGAAGAACGCTTCTTTGCGTAAGGAAGACCTATGCTCTGCCTAATGAAAGCCGGTACTTTGCATGAGCGAAACCTGCAGACAGCAACAGAAATGAATCTAAAAAAGGAGGAAAGAATATGGCAATTTTATTTGATTGGTACGAAAACCCGAAAACGAAGGATAAACAAGGGGAAGAGCTGACCCTGCACCCCCGGATTAAACTGAACGGCTCCACAACGACCGATGAACTGCGCAGGCATATACAAGAATACTGCTCGCTGACCGAGACGGATGTACTGGCGGTACTCGATGCTTTGTCGCATTTTGTGGGACGCGAGCTGGGGGAGGGCAGGCAGGTTCATTTGGACGGCATCGGTTACTTTGTTCCTACGCTGACCTGCACGGAACCGGTGACACTGGAGACAAAGCGGAAAAGTACTAAGGTAAAGTTGAAAAACATCACTTTCAGACCGGACAAGGCGCTGCGCAGTGAGATAGGAGTATTGAAGGTAAAGCCGCTGAAATTGCGGAATCTCACGAAAAAGAGGCTGACGGATGATGAGGTGAAGCAAAAAGTGGTGAACTATCTACGTAAGAATGAGTTCATCACCCGCAGTGTTGTACAGTCGATTTGCGGCATGACCCGCACGACTGCGACGCGGCAGATTCGTCGTCTTTGTGAGGAGAATGTGTTGGTGAACAAAGGGTTGCAGAAACAGCCGATTTATTTTTTGAAGGAAAAAGAGTAGGTTGATGCGTATAGGGCTTGCATGGATTGCGTCATGTAGGCAAAATCTGCCTGCATGCTTGCATGAGGTCTGCTTGCATGGCGCAATCTGTTGTAAATTAGTGCGCTATGTCATTTCATGCAAGCATGTAAGTAAAACATGCGATAAAACTACAGTTGTAGATTAGGAATACCTATAATCGGCAGACGAGAAATTAAAGAATGAAAACAACGCGGCAGAAGGATAGTTTTTATTATTTTTGCAATCAATTCTCAATAGTTATTTAAAAAATATGGCAAAGAAAAATTCAACAGCTAAAGATACGGAGCTGTCACTCTCGTTTTTTGGGAAAGTGGCAGCGTTATTTAGAAGTGAAACTGTTCATTTCGTTATCGGCTTGGTACTGGTAATCTTTTCGGTTTATTTGTTGCTCGCCTTTTCGTCGTTCTTTTTCACGGGAGCGGCAGACCAGAGCATCATTGACGGAGGCAGTGCGCAGGAGCTGATTTCCACCAACAATGGGGTGAAGAACTACGCCGGTAGCCGCGGTGCGCAGTTGGCCAGCTATCTGATAAATGATTGCTTCGGCGTATCGTCTTTCCTGATTCTCGTGTTCCTGGCTGTGGCGGGACTGAAGCTGATGCGGGTGCGTGTGGTGCGCTTGTGGAAGTGGTTCATCGGCTGTTCGTTGATGCTGGTGTGGTTCTCGGTATTTTTCGGTTTTGTGTTTGTAGACCAGTACAAGGACTCTTTCCTCTATCTGGGCGGTATGCACGGATACAATGTCAGTAACTGGCTTGTGTCTCAAGTCGGTGTGCCGGGAGTCTGGCTGCTATTGTTGGTAACTGCCATTTGCTTCCTCATCTATCTGAGTGCACGGACTGTCATCTGGTTGCGCAGATTGTTCAGTCTCAGCTTCTTGAAGCGTAAGGAGAAGGCGGAAAGCGTGCAGGGTGAAACGCCGGAAGAGTTCAAGACCTCTTGGGGTGCAAAGGAAAAGGCGGCTGCTCCGACACCGGAAGCTGCGGAGCCGGAAAAGGTTCTTGAAAAGGAGGAGGAGGTTGCTACAGAGGAAGAAGAGGACGAACCGCTGAATGAAATCACCCTTGACTTGGGTGGAAGTGATGGAAAGGTAAAGCCAGCCAAGTCTGCAGATGAGGATGTTACCATGACTTTTGAGACTCCTGCACCGGAGCCGGTGCCCCCTTTTCGGGAACAGCCGGTAGAGAAGGAGCCGGCATTCCAGGTTGAGAAGGCTGAAGAGGAGGAGTATGTGGGAACGGAGAAGGAGCCGTACAATCCCCGTCTGGATTTGGAAAACTATCATTACCCCACAATAGACTTGATGAAGCATTACGATGACAATGGTCCGACCATTGACATGGTAGAGCAGAACGCGAACAAGGATAAGATTATCAATACTCTGCGTAGTTTCGGTATAGAAATCAGTACCATTAAGGCGACGGTAGGTCCTACGGTGACGCTGTATGAAATCACTCCCGAGCAGGGCGTCCGCATTTCGAAGATACGCGGTCTGGAAGATGATATTGCCCTCAGCCTTTCGGCGCTCGGCATCCGTATCATCGCTCCCATTCCGGGAAAGGGTACGATTGGTATCGAAGTGCCCAACTCCAATCCGAAGATTGTATCCGGTCAGAGCATTATCGGCAGCAAGAAGTTCCAGGAGTCTACTTACGACTTGCCCATCGCACTGGGTAAGACGATTACGAATGAAGTGTTTATGGTGGATTTGTGCAAGATGCCGCACGTGCTCGTCTTTCGCAAGGGAGAGAGCCGCTTTCATGAAAGTCTCGTCAATTTTTTTGTTGGCAATCATAGCATCACATTAAGCCCGACGGCATAAAGAACGAAAACCGCAAAGGCGACGATAACCGCAGGAGAGGAGGCGGCGACGCCCGCAACTCCGCCTGCGTCGAGGCAGCCCTCATATTTCTTGAGGGCGGGCTTTCCCTCCAGACGGCGGTCGTGAATTTTAACGAGTATAAAGCCGACAAGACCCATAAGCACCCACGAGGCATAAAGAACAAGCACAAACCAGGGGGTGTTCATAAATGCGAATTTTTCCGAAAGGGTCGAAAGGGCGATTGACATGGCGTTGTTGGCAAAATGAATGGCAATCGAGGTCCAAAGACACCCGGTTCTCACATAGGCATAGCCCATAAAGAGCCCGGCGATAAAGGTGGCGGGCATTTGCACAAGGTTTCCGTGAATGAGGGCGAAGAAAACCGAGCCGATGACAATGGCGAATTTATCTCCCCATTTGCGGCAGCCGCCGGTGATGATTCCTCTGAAGGCGAATTCCTCGATAAGGGCGGGAATGGCCGCGGCGTAAAGCAGCTCGGTCACGATTTGAATGACGCCGTTTGAAACGGGAAGGTCGGCGGCGCTTGAAGAAGCCTCAAGAGCCGGAACCACCGAAACAAGCACGTCGGCGGCGATATTTCCCGCCGCAATTCCCCAAAAAGCCAGCAAAAACACGCCTATTCCAAGCAGCGGACTGTGCTTTTTAAAGGTCACAATGTCGGAAACGCGGAATTTGCAGGCTTTTGCCGAAATGACAAAGGGCAGGGCGATGCAAACCGGCGAAAAAACCACATACATGGCGGCATATTCGTAAAAATCGCTGTAGCTCAGCCCAAGCGCCATAAAAAACGTAACCGCAAGGGTCATGAAAACCGTTTCAAAGGCAAGAGTCAAAAGGGCTCCTCCCCCGATCCAGTTCATGTGACGTCTGATTTTTCTGCGCTCGTTTCTCCTCTCGACCTCTCTCGGGTCCATCCAAAGGGGCTGACCGTAAAATCCGCCGCCGTAAAAGGGCGGGCGGTTTCCTCCGAAATTTCCTTCGGGCGGGGCGCCGTTAAATCCGTTTTGACCGTTAGGGTACATAATCTCCCTCCGTTAATTGCAGATATATCAAAATATTTTTCTTTATAACGCAGTATACCACCAATTTGTGAATAAATCTACAACGTTTTTGCAAAGCCGGGCGACAAAGCGCTTTTAAATCCTCCGCAAAAGCTTTTTATAACGCGGTTGCAGGACTTTTGTCTCCTTTTCAAAGGCAGAAAACGAAAAAAGCCTTCGGGCCCCTTAAGACCCGAAGGCAATTTTATGAAAATCAGAAATTCCAGAACTGGGAAACAAGGCCGATCTCGTCGAGATAGAAGCCCTTTCCGAGCAGGGATACGTCCGAATAGTCGAAGAACATATACATTTCCTTGACCTGAGTCGCGGAGGTGAGGGCGGTTCCGTCGGCAGAGACAAAGTCGCTTACCGGGAAGGCCATAAAGCCCTTAAAGCCCTTGACGCTTGCACCCTGGTTCGCTCCGAAGCAGCCGTCGCCGCCGTTGCGGTAGGTTTTCCATCTTTCCTGACCCTCGGCGAGATAGTAGAAATAGGTTCCCGCCTCGTTCTTATTGTCGGTGGTATAGATGGTTCCGTCGGTTCCCACAAGACCGAAGCTGGCCTCGCGGAAATCAACCTTGGAAAAGTCGACCCACATTCTCAAATATCTTGTCTTGCCGATTTCGGTAACGCTGTCGAGAGAAACGGCCATTGCGGTGTTGTCGATACGTCCCTTTTCGTCGGGAGCGGTAACCTTTCCGCCCTTATAGACCGAAAGAGCGTCGCTGCCGTTATAGCCCTTGCCGGCGGCGACCGAAAGAATGGCGTTGGACTTGGCGCTTTCGTCAAAGGGAGTCTCGTTATAGCCGCCGACTCTCTTCTGAATTGCCTTGCCGCTTTCAAGAGTGATTGCCTGACCGTCGAAGGGTCCCTCTCCGATTTCGGGAGTTTTGTCGGAACCGTTGGTGTCTCTTACCCAGTCATAAGCGACCCACTCGTTGGAAACGGTGGCCACTTCGCCGTTTTCGCCCTGATGAATGGTGAAGATACGGCCTCCCTGGGTCTCGGGGCTGACTTCGACGGGGTTGCCGGCGGCGTTATAGCTGCCGTACATATCAGTGGTGAGCGCTCCGGCAAAGCCGAGCTCAATGCCCTTCCAAATGCCCGAGGAGTTGTTGATGTGGTCATGGCCGACATAGAAACCGGTCATGTCGCCGCGCTGAACCATGGTGTCCAGCATATGAGAGTTGACGGGGCCGGTGGCAAAGCCTTCCTTGTTCATGCCCTTGAAGTTGACCTCTGGGTCGTCCTTATGGGTGTCGACATCCTCAAATTCGGGGAGGCAGACATGAGCGAACATGGCGCCGGGAATTTTGGCTCCGTTATAGTTTTCCATGATCATGGACTTGGTGTAATACCAAAGCTGCTGATCGTATTTGACAAAGTCATATTTGCTGCCGGGATCATAGCTTGTGTAATAGCCCTTTTCGATGAGCTCGGGGTTTTTATAATCATAGTAAAGACCGTCGGTGTTGAGGTTCTGATTATAGTCGCCGGTGTCGATTGCCCAAACGTTAAAGGCAATGGAGGTCTCGTCGTTGGTGAGAATGGGGAGAACATAGTTGCCGATACCGAAAACTCCGTCGGGGCCTGCGGTGGCAACGCAATGGGGATAGCTTTCGTAAATCTCCTGCTGACGCCATTTTCTCACGTCGGTGCGAACCGCGTCGAAATCACCCATGTCGTTGTCGTGGTTGCCGTAGGTTATGGCCCAGGGAATTCCGTCGGCCTCAAGGCGTCCAACCATTTTGTCGACATAAGCGATAAAGTCCTCTTCCTTTTCAAGGGGGCAGGGCCAGATGTTGTCGCCGGTGATGACAACGAGGTCGGGGTCGGCCTCGTCGACCATGGCGTTAAAGCGCTGCATCGTGCCGTCCTTTATAACCTGACCGGAGGAGCAATTGTCCTGGAAGTCGGAAACCTGAAGTACCTTAAAGCTGCCGTCCTCGTGGCATTTGAGCTTTACCTTAAGGTTGAGGGCGTCCTTAACCACGGCTTCTTCGGCGGGGAAGGCCTTGATTTTGGACACCGAACGCTGAAGCACAAGCAGAGCGTCGGAAACGGTCAGCGTGGCGTTGCCCTCTTCGTCGGCAGAGCCGTCAACATTGGCACGATCGGTTTCATATTGATTAAACTCGACCTTGCCCACCGAGGACTGAAGCACAAGCAGGGCGTCGGTCACGTCGACGGAGGAGGAATAGTCCACGTCTCCGTAATAAACGGTCGAGCGCTTGGCGTCGTCAAGAGCGGGAATCGTTATCGAGTCGGGGGTTCCGCTGTATCCGTCTTTGGGGTCGATGGTGTAGTCAAGCGCCGACGCCGAAAGACCTGCGGGCAGAGCCACCGCTGCTGCCAAGGCGACCGCAAAGGCCGTTTTGGCTGTTTTCTTTAACAGGTTCATTGTTAAATCTCCTTTTTTAATAATGCTGTTTTATGACAGGCGGCAGTCGGTGCGCCGCACGCGGCCGCCGTCTGTTGACGGCCTTTTTCGGACAAAGCCGCAAAAAGCCGATTTTTAACCTTGAACTCCTTGATTGGAGATTTAAAACACCCAATACTCGGGCACCATTCCCATCTCGTCGAGATAGAAGGTGCTGCCCTGCATGGAAAGGTCCGTGAAGTCGAAATAGAAGAAAACTTCTTTTACGGTCACCGAGGATGCGGGGCCGGAGGAGGTGTTTGAGGCACTTGTGAAATCCTCAATGGGGAACGCGAGGAAGCCCTTGTAGTTCTTGACGCTTGAGCCCTGAGCCGCTCCGAAGCAGCCGTCTCCGCCGTGATAAAGCTTTCTCCACTGGGTTTCGCCGTCGGGCAGATAGTAGAAAGGAGGCTCGACGCCGTCCTTATAGTCGGTGGTATAGACGGTTCCGTCCTGTCCGATGAGGCCGAAGTTTGCCTTGCGGAAATCAACGCCCGTCAGATCCACCCAAACGCGGAGATATTTGTTGCTTCCAACATTTGTGGGGGTGTCGAGGGAGATACCGATGCTGGAGTTGTCGATACGTCCTATGCTGTCGAAATTCTTGACGTTTCCGTTTTTGAGAACCGCCAAAGCGTCGGAGGCTCTGAAGCCCTTTCCGCTTGCAATTGACAGCACGGCGGGAGTTTTTGCGTCAACGTCGAAGGGCTGTCCGTCTAAGCCCTTGACGCGGTTTGCGGGCAGTTTGCCGCTTTCAAGGTCGATTATCTGTCCCGCAAAGGGAGCGTCGCCGATGCTCTCGGTCTTTTCGCCCTTTTCGGTGGTTTTTACGCTGTCATAGGAAACCCACTCGTTGGAAACGGTGGCAACCGAGCCGTTTTCACCCTGCTTTATGGTGAAGATACGGCCTCCCTGGGTCTCGGGGCTGGGGAGATTTGTGTTATAGCTGCCGTACATATCGGTGGTGAGAGCTCCGTCAAAAGCAAGCTCTATTCCCTGCCAATATCCCGAGGAATTGTTGATGTGGTCGTGACCGACGTAGAAGCCGGTGACGTCGCCGCGCTGCTTCATGGTGTCGAACATATGGGAGTTGACCGGTCCGCAGGAACAGCCCTCCTTGTTGACTCCGGTGAATTTAACGTCGGGGTTGTCGCGGTTTTCATAGACATCTATAAATTCCGGCAGGCAGACATGGCCGAACATAATGGCGGGGATTTTGGCGCCGTTATAGTTTTCCATAATGGTGGAGGTGTTGTAGTACCAAAGCTGCTGATCGTATTTTACAAAGTCATAGGTGCTGTTTCTGTGTCCGTCGACGGGAGTGTAATATCCGTCGTCTATATACTGCTGATCCTTGAACTTATAAACCGAGGTGTCGAGCAGCTCGTTATAATCGCCGGTATCGAGACCCCAAACGTTAAAGGCAATGGAGGACTCGTCGTTTGTGAGAATGGGAATGACATAGTTTCCTATTCCGAAAACGCCGTCGGGACCGGCCGTTCCCACACAATGGGCATAGCTTTCGTAAATTTCCTGCTGACGCCACTTTCTCACGTCGGTGCGAACTGCGTCGTGAGCGCCCTGGTCGTTGTCGTGGTTGCCGTAGACCACAGCCCAGGCAATGCCCTCTTTTTCAAGCTTTTCCACCATCTTGTCCACATAGCGGATAAAGTCCTTTTCGTCGGTCAGGGGATTCGGCCAAATCTGGTCGCCGGTGATGATGACAAGGTCGGGATTCGCGGCGTCGACCATGGCGTTAAAGCGCTGCATGGTGCCGTCCTTTATGGTTTCGTTGGCGTTGCAGTTGTCCTGAAAATCCGAAACCTGAAGCACGGTGAAGGTTCCGTCCTCGTGGCATTTAAGCTTGACCTTCATGTTGAGGGCCTGCTCCACAACCGCCTTTTCGGCCGGGAAATCGATGTCCTTTTTTACGGCCTTGCCGAGAATATAAAGGGCGTCGGTGGGGGTGACGGTGGCGTTTCCGTTTTCGTCCTTCGAACCGTCGACATTTGCTCGGTCGGAAACGGTGGCCGAAAAGCCGACCTTGCCCACCGAATTCTGAAGTGTGAGCAGAGCGTCAACCGCCGTAACGGAGGAGGAAAAGTCGACGTCTCCGTAGTAAACGCTCGACTGCTTTGACTCCTCAAGAGCGGGAATGGTGACCGAATCGGGAGTTCCGCTGTATCGGTCTCTCGGGTCGGTGGTCGCGGCCGAGGCAAAAATCATGCCGGAACAGACCGCCGAAGCAGTCACGGCCGCCGAAAGAATCGCGCAAAGGGGCTTTTTAAACACTTTCATTTCAATTCTCCTTTACATCGGGAAAGCAAGCCGCAAAAATCGGGACAAACCGCCCGCCGTATGCGGCCCCAAACTCAAAGCGGTACCGTTTTTGCACTTTGGAAACAGTACCTTTACATACAATAGAATAATATCACAAAAATATTTATACGTCAACCGCAAAAATTCATTTTTTCGATATATCTCCAACAAAAAACACTCTTTCACAACCCGAAGTGAAAGAGTGTAAAATAAAGTCAAAATCCGCTTTTGCGGGCAAAATCATTTGGCGGTGCGGTCGATAAAACGCGCGGTCAGCTTGGAATAAACAATTTTCTGGCTGCTGTAAAGGCCGTAATACCCCGAAAGCATAAAGCTTACGGCGCAGGCAAGGGCGAAAAAGAGAATTCCCTCTCCCCCGAAAAGCTCGACGCTTAAAAAAATTGAAGCGATGGGGCAGTTTACGGCGCCGCAGAAGGTGGCGATAAGGCCGACGGCGGCGGCAAAGCCGGGGTCAAGCCCCAAAAAACCGCCGAAAACGCAGCCGAAGGTTGCTCCCACGGCAAAGGCCGGCACAATCTCGCCTCCGCGAAAACCGACGCCGAGAGAAATCGCCGTGAACAAAAGCTTGAGCGCAAAGTCCCAAGGCTGCGCATTTCCGTGCATGACGGCCGATTCCACAAGGCTCATGCCGGTTCCGTTATACTTTTGCGAACCGCAAATAAGGGTCAGCAAAATGACGGCGGCCGAGCCCGCAAGAATACGGACATAGACGTTTTTTATAAAGCTTTTTATCAGCTTTGACGACCGTTTCATAACAATGCAGAAAACCATGCTGAGCAGCGCGCAGAGCACGCCGAGCAAAGCGACTCTTAAAACCGACGGCAGGTTAAAATCGGCGACTTTCACGCCGTAAAACCGCTCGGGCACGGCGCCGAGAGAAATCGAAATTCCGTAGGCGGCAAGCGACGACCCGAGACAGGGCAAAAGCGAGGCATAATATATCTGCCCGACGCTTATTACCTCGAGGGTGAAAACGGCGGCGGTCAGCGGAGTGCCGAAAACCGCCGAAAAAACGCTGCTCATGCCGCACATGACGACGACGCTCATGTCCTTTTCGTCAAACCGAAAAAGCTTTCCCACCGCCGAGCCGATACTTCCGCCGAGCTGCAGCGACGCGCCCTCTCTGCCGGCCGAGCCGCCGCCGAGATTTGTCAGCGCCGTCGACACAAAAATCAGCGGCGCAATGACCACCGGCGGGTGATTTTTATCCCTGACCGAGCTTATGACCTGATTGGTTCCGCCGTTGTCGCTCATGCCGTTTATGCGGTAAAGATGTGCGATGAGCAGACCGAAAAGCGGCAGAAAATAAAGCATAAAGGGGTATCTCGCCCTGAAATCCGCCGCACCGTTTACAAGGCTGTAAAAAAGCGTTCCCACAACGCCGCCCACAGCGCCGACAACCAGCGCCACGGCAGCCCATTTGAAAAATCCGCTTATGAAATGGCCGCCGAAATTTCGGTCGGCTTTTGTTTTTTGCTCCATTGCGCTCTCCTATTTAACGGTGAAATAAATGTGAGGTTTCTTTTTCGGGGCACTTTCTCCGAAGCAAAGCGCCTCGGAATATACCCTCTCTGCAGAGGGAAACAGCGATTCGTCGGAGGCATAAAGCAGAGCGACGGTGTCGCCTTTTCTCACGAAATCCCCAACGTTTTTGACAATTTCAATTCCCGCTCCGAAGTCTATTTTGTCGTCCTTTTTCGCCCTTCCCGCTCCGAGAGCAGCGGCGCAAAGACCGATTTTTTCGGCATTTGACGAGACGATGTATCCCTCTTTTTCCGACTTTACCTCAAAGCGGTATTTTGCCTTTTTGAGGGAGGAAAGATCTCCCCCCTGAGCCGCCGTCCATTGCTTAAATTTTTCATAGGCCCTGCCCGAGGAAAGAGCCTCCCTTGCGAGCCTTTCGCCCTCCTGCTCGGAAATGTTTTTGCAAAGAGAGAGCATATTGGCCGAAAGAGCCACGCATATGTCCTCAAACTCCCCGTGGCGGAGATTTTTAAGCACCTCGACGGCCTCCATGACCTCAAGGGCGTTTCCCACCGTGTATCCGAGGGGTGCGTCCATGTCGGTTATAAGGGCGGCGGTGTTTCGGCCGTGAGCCTTGCCGATTTTAACGCAGGTTTCGGCAAGCCTTCTCCCCTCTTCGGGGGTTTTCATAAAGGCTCCGCTGCCGACCTTGACGTCGAGTACGATATTTTTTGCCCCTGCCGCAAGCTTTTTGCACATGACGCTTGAGGCGATGAGAGGAATGCTGTCCACCGTGGCGGTCACGTCACGAAGGGCATAGAGTTTTTTGTCGGCGGGGGTGAGCTGCCCCGTCTGTCCTATGACGGCAACTCCGATTCCCTTTGCCTGCTTTAAAAATTCATCCTCCGAAAGAGAGGAATTATAGCCGCGAATGCTTTCAAGCTTGTCGATAGTTCCGCCGGTGTGACCCAGCCCCTTACCCGACATTTTGGCCACCACCCCGCCGCAGCAGGCCACTATCGGCGCGACGACAAGGGTGGTTTTGTCCCCCACCCCGCCGGTGCTGTGCTTGTCGCAGGAAAGGTTTCCGAAAACCGACAAATCGATTTTGTCCCCCGAGTTTGCCATACATTCGGTGAGCGTGGCGGTCTCAGCTTCGCTCATGCCGTTAAAATAAATCGCCATAAGCAGGGCCGACGTCTGATAATCGGGAATTTCCCCCGACGTACAGCCGCTCACAAAGAAGGAAATTTGCTCCTTCGAAAGCTCATTTCCCCGCTTTTTGTCGGTTATGATGTCATACATTCTCATAGCGTCACCTCTTTAAAGGGAAAAGCCGAGGGGCATTACATCCTCAAGCTTAAAGGTTTTGATTTTGCTGCCGTCGGTGAGAATAATTTCAAAATTCGGCTTGCAGAATTCGATCATGACCTGGCGGCAGGCACCGCAGGGCGGGCAAAGCTTTTCTATGCTGTGATTTTTTCCGCCCACAATGGCAATGGCCTCAAACTCCCGCTCTCCGTCGTTTACGGCGCGGAAAAAGGCGTTTCGCTCGGCGCAGCAGCAAAGAGAAAATGACGAATTTTCCACATTTGCTCCGAGATAAAGCTTGCCGTCCTTGCAAAGCAGAGCGGCGCCCACGTTAAAATGAGAATAGGGGGCGTAGGATTTTTTCATAGCGCGCTCGGCCGCGTTTATAAGCTCCTGTTCCTTCATTTCATTATCTCCTTTAAAAAGCTCGTTCCGTTTTTGGGCAAATCGGCACCGAGATATTCGCAAACGGTGGCTCCGATGTCGGAAAAGCCGTTTCTGACGTGAAGATTTTGGGGTTTTATTCCCTTGCCGTAAACAAGCAGCGGGATATATTCCCTCGTGTGGTCGGTGGTGTCGGTCTTTGCGGGGTCGCAGCCGTGGTCGGCGGTTATCATGAGAATGTCCTCTTCTTTAAGAAAGGGAAGAAAATTGAAAAGCCAGCCGTCGAATTCGGTCAGCGCCGCGGCATAACCGTCGGGATTTCTCCTGTGGCCGTAAAGCATATCAAAATCCACAAGGTTGGTGAAACAAAGCCCCTCAAACTCCCTTTCGGCAAGCAGCAAAGTTTTTGCCATTCCGTCGGCATTGCCCTTTGTGGGAATTTCCTCGGTCGTGCCTGTGTGGGCGAAAATGTCGCCTATCTTTCCCACCGCAATAACGCTTTTGCCCGCCTCTTTAACTCGGTCGAGCATGGTTTTTTCGGGAGGAACAAGGGAAAAATCGTGTCGGTTCGGGGTGCGCTCAAAATCGGGATATTCCCCGACAAAGGGGCGGGCGATGACCCTGCCCACGGCGTATTTTCCCACAAGAATTTCTCTGGCGATTCGGCAGTATTCATAAAGCTTTTCGGGCGGAACAAGGCGCTCGTGGGCGGCGATTTGGAAAACGCTGTCGGCCGAGGTATAGACAATAAGCTTGCCCGTTTCAAGATGCTCGCGGCCGAAGTCCTTTATAACCTGCGTTCCCGAATAGGGTTTGTTGCACAGCGTCCCCCTGCCGGTTCTTTTTTCGAATTCGGCTATGACCTCGGGAGGAAAGCCCTTCGGAAAGGTGGGAAAAGGGGTTTTTGTGACAATACCCGCAATTTCGAAATGACCCGTGGTCGTGTCCTTTCCCACGGATTTTTCACAAAGCTTCATATAAGCGGCGGAGGGGCTTTGCACAGCCGTCCCGCAGCCTATTCCGTCAATGTTGAAAAGCCCCATTTTTCCCATTTCCGTCACCCGGAACATATCGGATTTGCTTGCCGAAACAACGGTGGAGGCACCCTTGTCCCCGAATTTCTCGGCGTCGGGAGCCTCCCCCGCACCGAAGCTGTCAAGCACGATCAAAAATACTCTTTTCAAAATTTTCACCCCTTAAGCAGTCGGAAAATTAAATCCTGCCGCCGTCGCAAGAGATTAAATTTTCGGCGGCGGAATTTACTTAAGCATCAGATGCACGAATAAGCAACTCAAACAGCAGAGAGCGATAAATCAAGGGCTTATTCGGAAATCTACAATCCCTCAGTCAGCTGCGCTGACAGCTCCCTTTACACAAGGGAGCCTATGTTACGCAACCCTTTAATTTTTCACACCAAATCCGAGGTCAAACAAAAACCTGTTTTTGTATTTTTTATGAGGGCACCGAAACCAAACAAAAACCGATTTTATATTTTCCCACATTAGAAAAAACAATAGGCATTGTTCAGTACGGCCTCCCTTGTGTAAAGGGAGGTGGCACGACGCAGCCGTGACGGAGGGATTGTCATTCTTTTCCCGTGCGGGGTTTGTGCAGCTGTTGCTTAACCATAGTGCACACATACGAACACGATTTTGGCGGAGAAAAATCCCCACATCCTGTGTTAAAATG
>URYV01000005.1 GCA_900552285.1 uncultured Oscillospiraceae bacterium | reverse complement strand
GGAAAGCCGTTTGCTGCGCTCCGATTTTATGTGCTCGGGAACCTGGTTCTCCATTTTCGCCGCCGGGGTGCCCTCTCTTTTAGAATAGCAGAAAATGTGCACCTTGGCAAATCCGATTTCCTTGACAAAATCCAGGGTTTCTTGAAATTCCTCCTCGGTTTCGCCGGGAAATCCGGTCATAATATCGGTTGTTATGGAGCAGTTTTCAAACCGCTCTCTGAGATTTTTTATTATCTCTCTGTAAAGAGAGGTATCGTATTTGCGGTTCATGCGGGAAAGGACGCCGTCGCTTCCCGACTGGAGGGAAAGGTGAAATTGCCCGCAGAGTTTATCGATTTTGCAAAGCCCGTCCAAAACGGTTTCGTCCAGCTGATCGGGCTCGAGGGAACCGAGCCGCAGCCGTTCTATGCCGTCCACGTCGGCGGCTTTTATCCCGTCGGGCAGCAAAAGGCCGATGTCGCTGCCGTATGCCGAGAGATTTATGCCGGCAATGACCGCCTCTTTATATCCCGCGGCGGCAAGGCCTTTCAGCTCCTCGGTTATGCGCTCGGGAGATTTGGAACGCACCCTGCCCCTTGCGTAGGGAATAATGCAATAGCTGCAAAATCTGTTGCAGCCGTCCTCGATTTTTACAAAGGCTCTCGTCCGTCCCTCAAAGCTGTGGGAGGAAAGGGGAGAAATCTTCTCGTGCAGCTCGTGGGGCTTTGCGGCCACAAGACGGTCCCTTTTCCCGATAAATTCCTCAACAAGAGAGGGAAGCTCGGTGTTAAGGGCATTGCCGATGACGATGTCGGCGCTGTCGAGATCCTTGGCCTTTTCGGGCCGCGCCTGGGGCATACAGCCTGTGACGGCAATGACGGCCGCGGGGAACTCACGCCGCATTTTGTGAAGAGTCTGGCGGGTCTTTCGGTCGCTTTCGGCGGTGACGGTGCAGGAGTTGATCACTATTATGTCGGGAATGTCTCCCTCTTTCGCGCTTTCAACGCCGCTTTTTTTGAAAAGCTCCCGCAGCGTCTCGGTGTCATACCGATTCACCTTGCACCCGAGGGTTTTAAAAAGAACCGTCATTTTCTTTTAAGCTCCTTTGCCGAAAGCAGCTTCGGTTCCTTCTCGTCGGGACGGAAAAGGATAAATCTCGAGCCGATGACCTGAACCACGTCGGAGCGGGTGGCCTCGGCAAGGCGGTCGGCCGCCTCTCTCGCCGTGACGGGGGAGGACTCAAGCACCCTCATTTTTATCATTTCTCTCGCCTTTAAGGCCTCGTCGGCCTGCTTGATTGTTTGGTCGGTAATGCCGCCGTGGCCGATTTGGAAAATGGTTTCATATTTGTTTGCAATGCCGCGGAGGGCGGCTCTTTGTTTACTTGTCAGCATATTTTTCTTCCTTAATATATTTTTTAAGTTCTGTAAGGCATTTTTCAAGGGCTCTGCCGCGGTGGCTGACGGCGTCCTTTTGCTCTCCCGTCATTTCGCCGAAGCTTTTGCCTTCATATAAAAATATCGGGTCATAGCCGAATCCGCCGCTGCCTTTGGGCGAAAAATCGATTTGCCCTTCGGTTTCGCCTCTGACGGTAAAGCTTGTGCCGTCGGGAAAAACGCAGGCGATGGCCGACACGAATTTTGCCCCTCTTTTTTCCTTTTCGACCCCTTCAAGCTCGCAAAGCAGCTTTTCTATGCGAAGGGCGTCGGTTTTTGCATATCTTGCCGAATATATTCCCGGTCTGCCGTCAAGAGCGTCTACGCACAGCCCCGAATCGTCGGCAAAGGCGGCAAGCCCCGATTTTTCACAGGCATATTTCGCCTTTATAAGCGCGTTTTGCTCAAAGGTGTCGCCGTTTTCCACGGCTTTGTCCATGTCAATTCCGAGTTCCTTTGCCGAAACGGCCGAAAAATCAAGGAATTTAAGCATTCTTGAAAATTCCTCGACCTTGTGGGCGTTGCCCGTTGCGATAACAAATTTCATTTCTAACGTTCCTCCGGGTCATAGGATGTGAGGAATAAAACCGCCCGCTCCAGCGAATCTCTTGAATTTCCCCAATCGGCATTTTCGCCGTTGTTGCGATAGTCGAACATATCGCAAAAATGCTTGACGTCGCCGTGCAGAGACTCAATCGAGCGCAGGGTCAGCTCCTTTGCGGCGCTTTTGAATTCTCCTCTGAACCGACGTCCCATTTTTTTGTCGGCCGCCGAGCAAAGCTCGTAAAAATGCGGCAGACACAGGGTTTCCTGCTTTTCGAAAAGGTGGCGGAATTCCATGTCGCTTTCATATTTCTTTAAGGTGTTGGAAATGAGGGCGGTCATGTTTCTCTCCACCTCGTCGCACACAAAGCAGCGGGAGGTCTCGGCTTTTGCGACGGGAGATTTTATCTTCTTTTCCATTTCCTTTAAATGGCTTTCCAGCATAAGCGCCACCGAAAGGCGGTTTTTGCGGGAAAGAATCATTTTATAGTGGCGAAGGCAAAAGCCCTTTTCGTTTGTGACCTTTCTGACCTCCGGCTCCATCATTGCGGCGCCGGTTATGTATTCGGCCATGCGGTTTTCAAGCATATTTCTCATGCGGCATACGGGACAGCCCTCTTTGGGCTCGAAAACCTCCTCCACCGGAATGGAGCAAATATCCGATCTCATAATATCACCTCAATATATAATTTTAACACAAAAACCTCTTAAAGGCAACGGGTAAAATATTTCGGAAAATTCGAGTCGGAGGAAATCGAATTTCTGATTGCGGCGGCCGATAAACTGGCGAAAACCAACGGTATACTGTCGGTCCGCGTCGCAAGAGCCGAAAATCCCTATGCCCAGCCCACTGACAAAAAATGGAAACGTACCCCCGAGGGCGTTGCGGAAATCACCCTTTCGGGCGGCACGAAAAAATATGACGGGATCGTCGGATACACCGCGAAGGTGACGGGGACTTCCCAAGGCATTGCCGAGGTCACCGCGACCAGAAACGAAACGTTGGGTTCTGCGTCGGCAAGCTGCACCGTGGTGGTCTATAAGCCGTTTGACGTGAGCGCGAACGGCGAAATCGGCGTGGACGACGCCCTTCTTGCCCTTCAGAATTCGGTGAAGAAAATCGAGCTTGACGACAGAGGCTTTGCTGCCGCCGATGCAGATAAGGACGGCAGTATAACCGTGACCGACGCACTTATGATTTTACAGCGCGCGGTGGGTCTTTGATTTTCGGCGGTTGCTCTGCCATGAAATTCTCGGTACAAATTTCTTGACTTTTTCGTTTAAAAGGTTATAATAAAAACAGAAATATATCTAACGGAGGTATTGTTATGGTAGAGAAAAGACTGTTTTGGGGTATTGCCCTTGCCACCGCTATTATCGCCATTGCCGGAACTGTTGCATATTTTGTGACCAAGTTCTGCCGCGACCGTCGCGAGGACGATTTTGACGATTTCTTTGACTGCGATTGCTGCGACGACGATTGCTGCTATTGCGACGACGGCGTCGAAGAGGCCGAGGAAATTGCCGAAGAGGCTGCCGAGGAAGCCGAAGACGAGGAATGATCCCTTAAAGAACAATTGCCGGCACCCGATTTTTTGCTCGGGTGTCGGTTTTTTTGCGCTTTTTTGCACCTTTTTACGGGCAATTTTAAATTTTTGCTCTTTTGCACTATGTGCCGCAAAAATCATTGACTTTATAGCTTTTTGTGTGTATAATAACAATGTGTTTCTGCGTTTGTTCGAAATCGGACGGCAGAGAGAGAACTGCTTTCCCTTTTTTCGTCAAATCGCAAATTTTGAACAGGAGGAACAAAAATGAAATCCAAAGGAATTTCAAAGCTTATCGGGCTGCTCCTTGCGGCGAGCGTGACGGTTTCGGCCGTTCCGCTGACCTTCGCTGCCTGCGCAGATGCCTCTGCCGCGTCCGCCGACGATCCGAGCCCCAAAAGCTATAGGGTCATGGATCTTTCCTACACCTCTCCCACCAATGCCGACGACTTTAAGGTCAATGCCGGTTTCGGTGCGAGAATAGACTATATGTCGCTGGGAGATCAGGCCTTCCATTCGAAAAACGGCTTTTCGGTCAAGCCGAATTCCGGCTCGGCGGGAGAGAAAACCGATTTCACCGTCGATCTTTCGCAGCTTGACAGCACGGTGACCTATTTTAACGCCGTTGTCGGTGTTGACGACCTCGGCCCCATGTGGAGACTTGACGGTCTGGGCGGTTCGGCTCAGTTCTTCGTCATTGCCGACGGGCGCACGATCGGTCAGTCCGACGTTATGTATCCCGGCGATATGCAGTCGCTTTCCTGCGACATCCCCGAGGGCACCAAGACCCTTGTGCTTCGTTCGTCCAATGCCGACGGAGACAACTATATGGACTATTGCGACTGGGCCGAGCCCACCCTCTACACCTCCCGCTTTGCGGCCGGTCAGGTTGAAAAATCGGTCTATTCCGAGGACAACGACTTCGGCAACAAAACCGTTTCGGCAATCGGAGAAGTGGGCGTGCGGTTTTCGGCCAAGGAGAAATTCTCCTCGCTGAAGTTCAACACCATCGTGTCTTCCGAAAAGGTCGACTGCAACATATACAAATTCACCTATTCCTATGAGCGTTCAATTCAGAACGGCACGCTGACAAGCGTCACCGCCAAAAAACAGGCCGACGGAACGGTGGAATTTCCCCTTAACACCGCGCTTGACGCCGGCGAATACCTCGTGGTGCTTGACGGAGTCACCAAGATAAAGGCCAACGGCTCGCAGTACGGCTACTATTTCCTTGACGGCGTGCCCTCAAGAGGTCTTGTCAACATGAGCGTGACCTTTGTCGAGCCTGCCGACAGCTATTTCAATGTGGCCACCGAGGAGCCTGCCGTCACCTATGTCGGCGCCGCAACCGCCTCCGAAAAGGCCCGCGCAAAGAAGATGTACAATTCCTATCTCGCCGACCTTGAAACCTTCCCCTCAAGCGTCAAGATAGGCGACGATATGTATAACGGCTTCCCCGCCCCCGATTTTACCGAGGTCAAAAGGGAAAGCTCGACCGACGAGCAGAAGCACGCCGAGACCGTCAACATCACGGTCAATCACAAGAGCGGACTTCAGTTTGTCATCAACACCGTCTTTTATCCCGACTATTCCGCCTTTGACTGGACGGTTTATATGACCAACACCGGCGACGCGAATTCCCCCATCGTTTCGGAATTCTACGGCTGCCGCAATTTCGAGTTTGAGGGAGACAACCCCACCGTTGTGGGCAACTACGGCGAGGATTACGACGTCTGCGCTCCCTACACCACCCGTGTGACCGAGCTTTCCGAGGGACAGAGCTTTACCTCCTCCCCAAATCACGGCCGTTCCACCGACGGCGGCTTCCCTTATTACAACTTTGAATACGGTAACAAGGGCGCTCTCATTGCCGTGGGTTGGTCGTCGACATGGGAAACCGATTTCACCTATAATAACGGCGTGACCGATTTCTATGCCAGACAGAAAACCTTCAATTCCTATCTCAAGCCCGGCGAGGTCGCGAGAACTCCTCTGACCGCCATGGTGCTTTATGACGGAAGAGACCGTCAGCGCGCCCAAAATCTTTGGAGAGACTGGTTTATCGACTGCAACATGAACCGCGACGACGGCGAGACACTCACCGACCCCTTCGTGGCAGGCGTTTCCTCCCGTCAGAACACCGAGATGCTCGGTGCCACCGAACAAAATCAGATCGACTATATCAACAAATATAAAAACATGGGTATCGACATAAGCGTCTGGTGGATGGACGCCGGCTGGTATCCCTGCAACGGCGACTGGGTCAGCACCGGAAACTGGACTCCCGACACCACCCGTTTCCCCACCGGCTTTGCCGATGTTTCGGAAACCGCGAAAGCCCAAGACGTCAAAACCCTGCTGTGGTTCGAGCCCGAGCGCGTCGGCCTGTCAAAGCAGGCTCTTGACGAGCTTAACAAGTCGGGCGACACCGCCGTCAAGCCCGAGTGGCTCATAGGCTACGGCGAGGGCAACGAGGCGGTTTTCCTTAATCAGCCCAGCAAATACGCCCAGTTCGACATGGGCAATCCCGAGGCTCTTGCCTGGCTTAAGGAAAGGGTCAAGACCGTTCTCGAAAACGGCGGAATTTCCATCTACCGTGAGGACTGCAACATCGAACAGATGGCAAGAAACTATGACACCCTTGCCCTGATGTATCCCGACCGCGCCGGTATAACCGAAAACAAGTGCGTACAGGGTCATTATGACTATTGGGATTACCTCATAAATCTCGACAGCATCGAGCTGCTCGACTCCTGCGCCTCGGGCGGACACCGCCTCGACCTCGAGTCGGTGCGTTACGCCGTCGCACTTCATCCCTGTGACTATTGCTATGACGACATGAGAGCAAAGCAGGTTGCAAACTATAACCTTTGCTCCTGGATTCCCTTTGCCGGCGCCAACACCGCAAATGACAATGTGGTCGACGAATACACCATCCGCTCGGCCTACCGTCAGGCTCTTATTCTCCAGTATCCCGCCCTCACCATGAGCAACGCCTCCTTTGACCGTCTCAAGGGCTTTGTGGACGATTGGAAAACGGTAAGTCAGTATTACTACGATGATATTTATCAGCTTACCCAAGAGAGCTATTCCCCCAATTCATGGTATGCCTACAGCTATGTCAATTCCGAAAGCAACAAGGGCTTTGCCATGATTTACAGCCGCAACGGCGAAAATACCGTCCTGACCGACAAGATAAAGCTTAAGGGAATCAATGCCGATTACACCTATAAGATTACCTTTGCCGATTCCGACGCGACCTACACTTTGAGCGGTAAAGAGCTGCTTTACAAGGGCGTCGACGTTAAGATGCAGGGCACCAACGACAGCGAAATCATGTATTTCGAGCCCACCGAAACCGTTGCCCGCGACGAGGCCGCCCTTGACGCACAGATAACAAAGGCCGAGTCGACTAAGCTTAATGTCTATTCCCAGGCCACCACCTTTGCCCTCTATCAGGCCCTCTATCAGGCCAAGGCCGTTAAGGCCATGGGCAGCGACGCCTCCGACGACCAGGTGAATGCCGCCGCTGCAAACCTCAAAAAAGCCGTCACCTCCCTCAAGCCCGCATCGGCTTCCACATCCAAGGAGCAGCTTGTCGCGGGGCTTGAAACCGTTATCGACTCTATCGGAGCCGTGACCGAGGAAAACTTTGAGCTTAAAAATATTCTCATAACCTATGCCGAAAAGCTTAAGGAAATCCTTGTCGGAAAGTTCCCCGACGCCGTTGCCTCAAATGACGCGATTCTTGCCGAGGCGAGGGCAAAATACGACGAGTTTGCCAAGGGCGACGTTCTCTACGGCGACGTAAACGCAGACGGAGT
The DNA here is from genome assembly GCA_900552285.1 of uncultured Oscillospiraceae bacterium. Taxonomy (GTDB): domain Bacteria; phylum Bacillota; class Clostridia; order Oscillospirales; family Acutalibacteraceae; genus UMGS1484. The sequence continues at coordinate 20,582 of URYV01000005.1, read as the reverse complement.
CGTGAACGTGACCGACGCCCTCCTGACACTTCAGGCAAGTGTGGGCAAGATAGCCTTCACCGACGAGCAGACCAAGGCCGGCGACGTCAACGGAGATACTGCCGTGAACGTGACCGACGCCCTCCTCATACTGCAAAGAGCGGTCAATAAAATCAACAAATTCCCCGTTGAAGGGTAAGTAAATCCAAGTAAAAACTCCTCCGAAGGCTTTATGCTTTCGGGGGAGTTCTTTTGCTTTTATATTTTGACGGAGGAAAAATTATTGCTGTTTTGTTCCGCAAAGGTCGGCGGGGAAGTTTTGGGCATACCGCGCGGCAAGTTCTTCCATGGTCATGTCGCTTTCGAAATCGGCGATTATGCCGTCGATAACGGGCAGTTCCTTTTGAACCTTTTGAAAATTCGGGCGGCTGCCGTCGGCGCATTTTTCGGCAATTCTTTTGCAGGCCTTGAACATCTCGGCGGCCTGGGAACGGTTGTTTCTTCCGAATGCCGAGACCTTGCCGAGAGCGTAAAGGGTTATGTAAAGGCCGGGTTCGTATTTTTCGCTGTCGTATTCCGACATACGAAGCAGACCCGTCGCTGCGTTTTTAAGCCCTTCGGCGGCGCCGTCGAAATCCTCTTTGCGCAGGGCGTCAAGTGCCGTTTTGTTAAAATCGGATATTGTTTTGCGGCAGCTTTCCTCGTTTTCGGCCGCAAAAAGCGCCGTCCAAAGCTCGGGGGAGTTTTGCTTTGTTTTTACGGGGGCTGCGGAGACATCGGGCTTTTGTGGAGCGGGCGGTTCTTCGGCGGGAGTTTCGATTTGCTCGGGAGGAGTTTGCTCGGCAGCTTGCTCTTCCTTTGCTTCCTCAAATTCTCTTTGAACGGGCTCCTCTGCCGTTTCGGGTTCGTCCTTTTCGGCGGCATTGCCGTCGGCCGGGGAATTTTCTTCGGGCAAGGGGGCAAGGGACTCGTAAAGCTGTTCCGCCGCGGCGCGGAATTCAAAAATGTTTTTGTTGTTTCGGAAATAGAAAAGCTTTATAATAAGAGAGAAAAGGGTCTCAAAGCCCAAAATCACGAAATAAAAACAGGCGGTTATCAGCACAAGCACCGTGTAAAGCAGCGGCTTTGAAATTTTGACCTTTGCTCCGAAAACCGCAAGGGCGAAAATCATGCCGCCCACCGCGGCGACGGCCGCGCACAGCGAGGCTATTTTTGGGGCCTTGCCGCGGTCGTTGAGCCGTGCATTTTGCTCGAAATTTTCGTCGGCGGCGGTAAAAAGTGTTTTGACGGCCTCGTCGCCTTTCTCTGCACAGGAAATTGTCACCTTCGGGTGATAAACCGCGGCGGTAACAAGCTTTGCAAGCAGCGCAAAGGCCGCAGGCACCGCAAAGGCGGCCGCAATCGTCAAAAGAACCGAAAAATACCATTTAATGTCGTTTCTCAAAAGCAGATGATCGCACAGAAAATCGGCAAATTTCCCCACGGCGGGGAATTTCCCCAAAAGCTCGGCAAAGCGTTCCTCGAAAAAGAGGTAAACATAGCCGAACATGGCGCATAAGAGCGATGCCGTGAACAGGGGAACCGAAATACCGATTGCGGCGTATTTTTCGGCTCTGCGCTTTTTTAAAATTGCCCTATCCTTCGAAAGGGAGGTCAAAAGCTCGGGGATGTCGTCGGGTTGAATGGGATTTGTGTATGAAATTGACATAAAAACGCTCCTTAAAAGGTTACAAAGATTTTACCATATGGGCCGAAAAAAAGCAACCTTCTATCAAAATAAACATTTTTTGAGCCTTAAATACGACAAAACCGAGCAAAAAGCTATGTTTTTGTCGGAACGGTTAGCGACAGCTAATTTATTTTGGGAAAAAGCCCCGATTTTGCTTGTAATTTATATCGGTGCGTGATATAATAAATGGTGGAAAAGTTGGGACAATTTTAAAGCGCCTTGCCCGACGGCTGCGGGAGACTGCAAGGCGGAAAAAGGAGTCGAGACCGACGCCCGAATTTGTTCCCGAACTTTTAAGCGGACGGAAGTCAAACACCCGTCGGCTTGACCGTCACTGTTTTTACCGCCGCCAAAAGCGGATTAAAATTGAGATTTATTTTAGGGAGGAAACAAAATGAGCAGATTTGTTTATGCCGACAATGCCGCCACCACCGAGCTTTCAAAGCCGGTGCTTGACGCCATGATGCCCTATCTTACCGAGTATTACGGCAATCCTTCGAGTCTTTATCACATCAGCGACGCTACCAAAACCGCTGTGGAGACCGCAAGGGAAAAGGTTGCCGCCGTTTTCGGAGCTGCGCCCGGAGAAATTTTCTTCACGTCGGGCGGAAGCGAGGCCGACAACTGGGCCATAAAGGGCACCGCCTATGCTCTTATGAAAAAGGGCAAAAAACACATTATTTCCACCGCTTTCGAGCACCATGCCGTGCTTCACACGCTGAAATTCCTTGAAAAGAATTTCGGATTTGACATAACCCTTCTTCCCGTTCACGAGGACGGTCTTGTCCGTGTGGACGAGCTTGAAGCGGCTATAAGAGAGGACACCGCTCTTGTTTCGGTCATGTTTGCCAACAACGAGATCGGTACCGTTCAGCCCATTGCCGAAATCGGCGCCGTCTGCAAGAAACACGGTGTGCTTTTCCACACCGACGCGGTTCAGGCCGTGGGCAACGTCAAAATCGACGTAAACGAAATGAATATCGATATGCTGTCCCTTTCGGCCCATAAATTCCACGGCCCCAAGGGCGTCGGAGCGCTCTATATCAGAAAGGGCGTCCGTCCCGAAAACCTCATCGACGGAGGAGCTCAGGAGAAGAACCGCCGCGCCGGAACCGAAAACGTCCCCGGAATCGTGGGACTCGGCGAGGCCATCACCATCGCCGCCGCAGGCATGGAGGAGAAAAACAAAAAGCTTCGCGAAATTCAGAAGCATTTTATAACCGAGGCGCTTAAAATCGAGCGTTCCCGAGTCAACGGAAGCCTTGAGCACCGTCTCCCCGGCAACATAAATATGTGTTTTGAGGGAATAGAGGGCGAGTCGCTGCTGCTTATGCTCGATCTTAAAGGAATTTGTGCGTCGTCTGGCTCGGCCTGCACCTCCGGCTCTCTCGACCCCAGCCATGTGCTGCTTGCCATCGGCCTTCCCCACGAGATTGCCCACGGCTCTCTCCGCCTTTCCTTCTCGGACGGAAACACCATGGAGGACGCCGATTACATTCTTGAGTGCCTTCCCCCCATTATTGACAGACTTCGCGCCATGTCGCCCCTTTGGGAAAGAATAAAAAAACAGGAAAAAGAAAGCAAATAAAGAACAGGAGTTGAAATATATGTATACCGAACAGGTTATGGAACACTTCACAAACCCCCGCAATGTCGGTGAGATCCCCGATGCCGACGGAATCGGCGAGGTGGGTAACGCCAAGTGCGGCGACATCATGAAAATGTATATCAAGGTCAAGGACAACGTCATCACCGACGTTAAATTCAAGACCTACGGCTGCGGCTCTGCCATTGCCACCAGCTCGATAGCCACCGAAATGATCAAGGGACACACTCTTGAAGAGGCTTTAAAGCTTTCCAACAAGGCGGTCGTCGAGGCTCTCGGCGGACTTCCCGCCCATAAAATTCACTGCTCGGTGCTTGCCGAACAGTCGATAAAGGCCGCCATTGCCGACTATTACAAGCGTCAGGGAATCGACCCCGAGCCGCTGCTCGGCGCAAAGTCGGAAAAATGTGCCGCCTGCAGCGACGGAGGCTGCTGCAACGGCTGAGTTTCAGCAAGCTTTCGACAAATGAACATTAAACAAGGCCGAAAACCTCTTCTCGGAGTCTTTTCGGCCTTTGTTTTAAATCGGGCAGCGTTTTTTTGCCTTGCCCTTTAAACTTAAGCGTTTGTCGCTTAAGCTAATTTCAATCGAGTGGAGACAGCCATGAAAATTCTTATTCTTGACGCAAACAGTATTCTGAACCGTGCATTTTACGGTATACGCTCCCTTTCCACCAAGGACGGCATTTTTACAAACGGGATTTACGGCTTTTTGAATATTCTCATGAAGCTTAAGGAGCAGGTAGAGCCCGACAAAATTTTTGCCGCCTTTGACCTTAAGGCGCCCACCTTTCGAAAGGAAATTTACCCCGAATATAAGGCGGGCCGCAAGCCTCAGCCGCAGGAGCTGACCATGCAATTCCCGATTTTAAAGGAAATTCTCGAGCTTTACGGGGTGAACGTTCTCCAAAAGGAGGGCTATGAGGCCGACGACTTTTTGGGCACGGTTGCAAGACTTTGCGGTCAGCGGGATTTCGAATGTTATATCGCCACAGGCGACCGTGATAGCCTTCAGCTTGTGAATAAAACCACCACCGTGCTGCTTGCCGCCACAAAGGCGGGTCAGCCGGAGCTTAGAGTATACACTCCCGAAAGAATTTTTGAGATTTACGGGGTCATGCCCATACAGCTTATCGACGTTAAGGCGCTTATGGGCGACGCCTCCGACAACATTCCCGGAGTTGCGGGAGTGGGGGAAAAGACCGCTCTTGCCCTTATAGCGAGATTTCAAAGTCTCGACGGAGTATACGGTAATATCGAGTCTCCCGACATAAAATCCGGAGTAAGGCAAAAGCTTTTAAAGGACAAGGAAAACGCATATATGAGCTTAAAGCTCGGTACCATTTGCAAAGAGGTGCCCTGCGACATAAGCTTTGAGCAGAACCCAGCCGACATTGACGGGCTTAAGAAAAAGCTTGCCTCCCTTGAGCTTTTCAGAATTATAAAGCGCATGGGGCTTGAAAACGCGGGGGAAAAGGCTCGGGGAGCTTCGGCCGAAAGACAGATAGAGGTCGAGCCTTCAAAGGACGCGCCCGATATAACGGAAAAAATTTTCCCCGTTATAATAAAGCGTGAGGGCGGCGCTGCGGCTGCGGTAAAGCTTGACGGAAAAGTGAAAATTTTTGAGGGCGCCGCGGCGGAAAAGCTGATTGCGTCGTCGGCCCCGACGGTGGTTCACGATCTCAAATCCCTTTACGAAAAGGGAATATATCTTAAAAATCCGATTTTTGACACCTATCTTTGCGCCTACCTATTAAATCCGTCGGCGTCGGATTACTCGGCGGGTCGGCTTTGCGAGGAATATTCGGTGGAGGGCTATGAGCTTAAAAATTGTCCCCCCGGGTTTGAGGAGGCGGCAAAAACGGCGGCTCTTCTTCCCGAGCTCTACGAGGTTTTAAAGCTGCGCCTTTCGGATGAAAGCGAGCGCGAACTGCTGAAAAACATAGAAATGCCGCTGTCCCTTGTACTCAGCAATATGGAAAAAGAGGGCTTTTTGGTGGATGCCGAGGGAATACGCAAATTCGGCGAATCGCTGACAGTCAGAATTGCCGATTTGGAAAAATCGGTCTATGAGGCGGTGGGATATGAGTTTAATCTCAATTCTCCGAAACAGCTTGCCGACGCTCTTTTCGTAAAGCTCGGGCTTCCCGCCAAGAAAAAAACAAAAAGCGGATTTTCCACAAGTGCCGAGGTTCTTGAAGAGCTTAAGGAATTTCACCCGGTGGGCGATCTGCTGGAATACCGCCAGCTTGCAAAGCTTAAATCCACCTATGTGGAGGGGCTTTTGGCGGTCATTTCCGACGACGGGCGAATTCATTCCACCTTTAATCAGACCGAAACCCGCACCGGGCGTATCAGCTCTTCCGAACCCAATTTGCAGAATATTCCCGTCAGGAAGGAACTCGGCAGAGAGCTTCGCAAGTTTTTTGTGGCGAGAGAGGGCTGTGTGCTTGTCGACGCCGACTATTCCCAAATTGAGCTGCGCGTGCTTTCCCACATGGCAAATGACCGCCGCATGATCGACACCTTTTTGTCGGACGGAGACATTCACACCTCCACCGCGGCAAAGGTTTTCGGGGTGGAAGAAAGTCAGGTCACACCTCTCATGCGTTCCCGCGCCAAGGCGGTCAATTTCGGGATTGTGTACGGAATAGGTGCATTTTCGCTGGCCAAGGACCTTAAAATTTCCTTTGCCGAGGCCAAAAGCTATATAAAAAGCTATATGGAAACCTACAGCGGAGTGGCGGAATATATGGAAAAAACGGTGGAAAGGGCGAAAATCGACGGATATGCCAAGACCCTTTTCGGCCGCCGCCGTCCGCTGCCCGAGCTTTCGGCCTCGTCGGCCGTGACCCGTTCCTTCGGCGAGCGGGTGGCGCGGAATATGCCGGTTCAGGGAACCGCCGCCGACATTATAAAAATCGCCATGATAAATGTGGAAAAGGCGCTTAAGGATGCGGGACTTTGCTCAAAGCTCATTTTGCAGATTCACGACGAACTTATCGTGGAGGCTCCCGAAAGCGAGGCCCAAAGAGCGGCCGAAATACTGAAACACGAAATGGAGCACGCCGTGGAGCTGTCGGTTCCGCTGACTGCCGACTGCCACACGGGAAAAACATGGTTTGAAGCCAAGGAGTAGAAAAATGTATCTTGACGAAATAAAAAAAGAGGCCGAAAGCATCGGACGGCGGTTGAAAAAATCCTCCCTGCCCGAGGCTGCGGAAATTTTTGAAAAATGCTTTCCGGTAACGGCCGAAACCACCGTAAAAACCGCCTCCAAGGAGGACACTTTTTTAATAACCGGCGACATTCCCGCCATGTGGCTTCGGGACAGCACGGCGCAGGTGATCTGCTATCTTCCTCTTGCAAAGAAAAACGCCGACGTGGCCGATTTTATAGAGGGGCTGTGCAAAAGGCAATTTAAATGTATCTGCCACGACCCCTATGCCAACGCTTATAACGAAGTTCCCAACGGCGGCCATTGCAACGATAAAGACAACTGCGACGACCCGCTTATCTGGGAGCGCAAATATGAGGTCGATTCCCTTTGCTATGCCATAAAGCTTTCCTACGATTTTTATAAGGCGGTCGGCAGAACCTCTCATTTTGACAAGAGCTTTTTCGAGGGGGCGGAAAAAATTCTTACCCTTTTTGAAAAGGAACAGCGTCACAGGGAAAATTCCGATTATAAATTTGTACGTCCGAACACCGCCGAGCACGACACCATGCCCAAAAACGGCGAGGGAAATCCCGTGGGCTTTACCGGTATGACCTGGTCGGGCTTTCGTCCAAGCGATGACCGTTGTTTTTACAACTATCTTGTCCCCTCCAATATGTTCGCCGCCGTCGAGCTTTTGAATCTTGCCGAGATTTTCGAGGAAACGGCAAAGGACGGGCAGTCGGCTCAAAGATGCCGTACCCTTTCGGCCGAGATAAGACAGGGAATTAAAAATTTCGGCTGTGTTGTTCACGAAAAACAGGGCAAAATGTATGCCTATGAAACCGACGGCCTCGGAAATTACATTCTGTCCGACGACGCCAACGTGCCGAGCCTGCTTTCGGCTCCCTACCTCGGATTTTGCGGCAAAAACGACCCCGTTTATGAGGCCACGAGAGCTTTTGTGCTGTCAAAGGACAATCCTTTCTATTTTGAAGGAAAGTGTGCAAAGGGCGTGGGCAGTCCCCACACCCCCAAAGGCTATGTTTGGCACATCGCCCTTTCCATGCAGGGGCTGACGGCAAAGGACAAGGAAGAAAAGCTTTCGCTTCTCAAGATGCTTGTCTCCACCACCGACGGCACAAATCTGATGCACGAGGGCTTTGACGTTGATGACCCGTCAAAATACACCCGCCCGTGGTTTGCCTGGTCTTGCTCGCTTTTTTGCGAATTCGTCATGCATTGCCTTGACGAGGGGATAATATAAAAGAACAAAATAACGCCCGTCGGAAAAACCCTTCCGACGGGCGTTTGTGCTGTTCTGTTACTTTGCCGAGGACGTTTGTTCAAGGGTTGAAAGTGCCTCTTTAAGAGCGTTTACGGGGGTCTGGGTGTTAAGCAGTTTGACCGAAATATAGGGCTTGTTTCCGGCGTTCAGAAGTATTCTGCCCTTCATAATGTCGGCCGCTTTAAGTACCGCCGTAACATCGGGACTGTTCTGATAAAGCAGCAGACAGCCGTTTTGCTGAGACACCTCGTAAATTCCGAGCTTTGCCGCCCGTCCCCGCAGCAGCGCCACGTTAACAAGCCCCACAACGGGTTTCGGCGGCTCGCCGAATCGGTCGATAAGCTCGTCGAAAACATCCTCGCTGTCGGCCTCGCTCCTTATATCTGCAATGCGGCGGTAAATCGAAAGGCGGGTGGGCAGGTCCTCAATATAATCCTCGGGAATGTGAGCGGGAATTTGAATGTCAACGGTGCATTCGGGCGCGTCCTCCACCTTTTCGCCCTTTTCCTCCTTGACGGCGTCGGCAAGAAGCTTTAAATACATATCATATCCCACCGCCGACATCTGCCCGTGCTGCTCGGCGCCGAGCAGATTTCCCGCGCCTCTTATTTCAAGATCGCGCATGGCGATTTTAAGTCCCGAGCCGAATTCGGTGAATTCCCGTATGGCCGAAAGCCGTCGGTCGGCGACGTCGGAAAGCTCTTTTCCTCTGCGGAAGGTGAGATAGGCATAAGCCCGTCTGGACGAGCGGCCGACTCGGCCCCTTATCTGATGAAGCTGTGCAAGACCCATTTTGTCGGCGTCCTCGATTATAAGGGTGTTGGCGTTGGGAACGTCGACGCCGGTTTCTATTATGGTGGTGCAGACAAGCAGGTCGATCTCGTTTTCGATGAGCGCTTTCCACACCTCCGACAGCTGTTCCTCGTTCATCTTTCCGTGGGCGACTCCGATTTTTGCCTCGGGAACCCGCTCCTTGAGAGAAAGGGCCACCCGCTCGATGTTGTCCACACGGTTGTGAAGATAATATACCTGCCCGCCTCTGCGGAGCTCTCTCCTTATGGCGTCGGCTATAATGCCGCTGTCGTATTCGCAGACATAGGTCTGTACGGGGTGGCGGTCCATGGGAGCCTCCTCTATGACCGACATATCTCTGAGCCCCGACATTGCCATGTTAAGGGTTCGGGGAATGGGGGTGGCCGACAGGGTGAGCACGTCCACCGCCTTGAATTTCTCTTTAAGCCGCTCCTTTTGCGCCACACCGAAACGCTGCTCCTCGTCCACGATAAGCAGTCCAAGGTCGCGGAATTTTACATCGTCGGAAATGAGTCGGTGGGTGCCGATGACCATGTCGGTTTCGCCTCTTGCAAGGCGCTTTATTGTTTCGTTTTGCTGGGAGGCGGTGCGGAAGCGGGACAAAAGCTCGATGTTAACCGGCATGCCGTCCATTCGGCGCAGCACGGTTTGATAGTGCTGCCAGGCGAGAATGGTGGTGGGAACAAGCAGAGCGCATTGTTTGCCCTCGGCAATACATTTAAAGGCGGCTCTCAGCGCCACCTCGGTCTTGCCGAATCCCACGTCGCCGCAAAGCAGCCTGTCCATGGGAACGGGACGCATCATGTCGTATTTTATTTCGTCGATACACCGCAGCTGATCGTCGGTTTCCTCAAATTCAAAACGTCGTTCAAAATCGTTTTGCATATCGATGTCGGGAGAAAAGGCATAGCCCTTTGTGTTCATGCGCCTGGAATAGAGGGAGATAAGATCCTTTGCAATGTCCTTTACCGCCGCCTTGACCTTTGAACGGGTCTTTTGCCAGTCGGTTCCGCCCAGCTTGTTGAGCTTGACCTTCACCTCGTCGCCCCCGGCGCCGATATATTTGGAAACAAGGTCAAGCTGGGTCACGGGGACGTAAAGCACGTCCTTGCCGGCATAGCTTATGGTGATATAATCCTTGATTATGCCGTTGGACTCGATTTTACGTATTCCCTCAAAAACGCCGATTCCGTGAACGGCATGAACCACATAATCCCCCTTGTTAAGCTCGTCGAGGGAGTTGAAGGCGTTGGGGTTCTTTTTTCGTTTGACGGTTTTGGCCGCCGTGCGTTTACTTTCGGTTATCAAAACGAATTTCGAGGGCAGGTATTCAAATCCCCCCGAAAGCCCGCCCTCGGTCACGGCGATTTTGCCGTAGGGAACGGTGTCGAAATCCGCCTGATAATCGGCCTTAAAGCCCTTGTTCCGCAAATCCTCGGCCAAAATTTCGGCGCCTTTTTTGTTTCCCGCGAGAATGGCCACGGCAAAGCCCCTTGACATGACCGGCTCGAGGTCGTCGCAAAGCTGGGATATATTCCCCGAAAAGGGTGTGGAGGTCTTGACCGTGAAGGAGCAAAGCTCCTTTATTGGCACGTCAAAGCTGCCTCGGGCAAAGGAATCGAGAAAAATCGCTCCCTGCTCGGTGTATTTTTCGCATATTTCGTCGAATGTCAGGGCATATTTTTCAAGCCCCTTGCAAAGCAGCCCTTCCTCAAACAGCGATTTAATGCCCTCGGACAGCTGCCAATGAAAGACTCTCGCCTTTTCCTTGACCTTGGCGGTGTCGCTCACAAAGAGCAACGCGTCGGCCGTATAATCGAAAACGGTGGAGGCGCAGCCCTCGATAAAGGGGATAAAACGGTCAAGTCCGCCTGTCGAGCCGGTGGTTTTTAAAAGCTCGGCATCGGAAAGAATCTGTTCCTTGGTCTTTTCGGATTTGGGCGAGCGAAGTCTCGACACCGCGTCCTCAAGCCGTTTTGCAAGACCCTCGGGATCGTTTATAAGCACCTCTCTTGCGGGAGGAATTTCGATTTTGTCAAAGCTGTCCCGACGGCGCTGGGAAATGACGTCAAAGCTGCCCATGCAGTCAATTTCGTCTCCCCAAAATTCCACGCGGGTCGGAAGGTCTTTGTCGGGAGTGAAAATGTCGAGAATTCCGCCTCGTTTGGCAAACTGGCCCGGCCCCTCCACCGTGTCGCACCGCACATAACCGTTATAAATCAGCTTTTTGACAGCCTCGTCGGGAGAGATTTCCTGCCCCGCGCAAAGGGAGAAATTCATGCGGTAAAGCCGCTCGGGGGAAACGGTGAATTCCATGGCCGAATCGACGCAGGCGACTATGACCCCGTAGTCTCCCTCAAGAGCCTTTGACAGCACGAAAAGCCGTTCCTGCTCATATTCTCTCGAGCTTGCGCCTTTCGGGCGAAAATCGAAGTCGCGGGCGGGGAGCAGTATTGCCTTTTGCCCCATGGCGTTTATGTCGGCGCAAAGCTTGGTGCCTTCGCCCTCGTCCCCCACGAGCACAAGCCCCCTGCGGTTCGTTCTTCGGCAGAGGGTGGAAATTATGTGGGCTCGGTGAACATGGGAAACTCCCGTCACGCCGAGGGGGAGGCGTTCCTTTTCCACCGCCTTTTCAAGAGAGCGGTATTCGGGGAGCGCAGTTAAAAAATTGTCGAAAAAGGGCATAAATCCTCCGTTTCAAATCGGCTTTTTGCGCCGATAAAACTCAAATTACCCCGCAACACGCTTTAGGGGGGTGTTGCGGGGTTAAACTCATATTCGGGCGAAGATTATTTGTTCTCAAACATTTTGAGAATGGTCTTGTCGCCGTAAACGCTTTCCCAATCGGCCTTGAAGTCGTCTATGGCGTAAAGGGTCATGGGATGATAAATGATGGAATCGTAAAGCTCGGGGGTGATGGTGATGGCGTGGGTTCCGAGCATAGAAATCTTGTGAACCTGCTCAACGGTCTTAAAGGAAGCGGCAAGCACCTTGGTCTCGATGTTGTGAGCCTTGAAGAGGGTCACGATGTCGCCGACCACGTTTACACCGTCGGAAACTATGTTGTCAAGACGGTTGACATAGGGGGCGACAAAATCGGCGCCGGCCTTGGCTGCGATGAGAGCCTGCTGAGGGGTGAAAATGGCGGTTTCGGTAACCTTCATGCCCATTTCCTTGAGCTTTGAGGTGGCTTTGAGGCCTTCCTTGGAAATGGGAACCTTTATATAGAGGTTGCCGCCGACATAATCGCGAAGATCGGTGGCTTCCTTGACGATTTCTTCATAAGTGTCGCCTGTGACCTGGATGTGGAACATTCTGTCCTCGCCGATGATCGAGCGGATTTCCTTAATAAGCTTGGGAAAATCCGAGTGTTCCTTGGAAATGATCGAAGGGTTGGTGGTAACGCCGTCGATAGGATAAAATTCCACACAATGGCGTATCTTGTCCAGATTAGCGGTGTCCATAATGTACAGCATAATGTTTTCCTTCTTTTATCTATATTCTTGCACACATTATATCATACCGAAAAAACAAAAGTCAACCTTATCCTTGAAATAAATGGGCTTTAATGTTATAATCGTATCAATTAAAACAAAAGGAGCACCTTATGAAACGCTTTTTGTGCATTTTTGCGGCGGCGGCTCTTATGCTTGTGCTTTCCTCCTGCGGAATGACCGCCTATGAGGACGCCGACAGTTATTTTAAAATTTCCTTTCCCGAGAGCATGAAGGTTTTTGTCATGAGCGATTTTTCTCCCGACGACCCGGCTCTTGAGGAATACGGCATAGACGCCGACGAAATGAGCAATTTTAAGGAAAAGGAAGGCGGAATTTTCTACGCAAAGGACAGCCTCGGAAAAAGCTGCAGCGTGGCCATTAACGGAAGCGATACCACAATCGACATCTGGGAGCTTAAAAAATCCGATTCCGACACAGTTATCGACCTTTATAAGCAGATAGCCTCATCCTTTAACGGAGCGGGATATGCCGTCATCGCCAAAACCGAGGTCGACCAGGGCGACGCACATTATATATACATCGAATTTTCTTCAAAGGGAACCGATATTGTGGATACGATTTATATGACCACCGTCAAAAACGGTTTGCAGTATTCCATAATGTATACCGCCGAAAACATGACCGAAAACGATGAAAACGAGGCACATTCGATTTTTGACACCGCCTTTATAACCAAGACAATTTCCAACACCGAGACCGATGAGCAGGCGCAGCAGCGGGTGAGAAACGCCACTCTTGCCATAATCGCCATTGTCATTCTCATCGCCGTTGTGGTTACCGTCGCCTTTGTAAAACACGCAAAGGAGAAAAAACGCAAAATTGATAACGGGGAATATGTTTCCCAGTTTAAAGACAAAGAATAGAGAGGAAGGTATTTATGAATACGCTTAAAAACAGAGATTTTCTCAAACTGCTTGACTTTTCCTCCGAGGAGATAGGTTATCTTATCGACCTTGCCGCGAGATTTAAAAAGCAGAAAAAGGAAGGAATTCCCCACAGACTTCTCGAGGGCAAAAACGTCGCGCTGATTTTCGAAAAAACCAGCACCCGCACCCGCTGCAGCTTTGAAGTGGCCGCAAGGGATCTCGGTATGGGCACGACATATCTCGACCCGACCGGTTCTCAAATCGGCAAAAAAGAAAGCATTGCCGACACCGCCCGTGTGCTTTCGGGGATTTTTGACGGAATAGAATATCGCGGCTTCGGTCAGGAAATCGTCGAAAAGCTTGCCGAATATGCCTCGGTTCCCGTTTGGAACGGACTGACCGACGAATTCCACCCCACTCAGATACTCGCCGATTTTCTCACTATAAAGGAGCGGTTCGGCCGCCTTGAGGGAATTAAATTTGTCTACATGGGCGACGCGAGATATAACATGGGCAACTCCCTTATGGTGGGCTGTGCCAAAATGGGACTTGATTTTGTGGGCTGCTGCCCCGAAAAATATATGCCCGAAAAGGGCCTTGTCGACACCTGTAAGGAGCTTGCAAAGCAAAGCGGCGGCAGCGTGACCTTTGAGACCGACCCGGCAAAGGCTGCTGTCGGCGCAAACGTTATTTACACCGATATTTGGGTGTCCATGGGCGAGCCTGCCGAGGTTTGGGAGGAGAGAATAAGCGACCTTTCGGCCTATCAGGTCAATTCAAAGCTTATGAGCGCAGCCGGCAAGGACGCCGTTTTCATGCATTGCCTGCCCTCCTATCACAATAAGGAAACGACGATCGGAAAGGAAATGTGCGAAAAATTCGGCCGCGAGGACATGGAGGTCACCGACGAAGTTTTCGAAAGCGAGCAGTCGGTGGTTTTCACCGAGGCCGAAAACCGTATGCACACCATAAAGGCGGTCATGGCCGCCACCCTCTGCGATGAAATATAACATTGTCGATAGAGAGTTTCGCAGCAAAATGCACAAATAATATCATAAATATTCATTTTTCATAGCCTCGTTTACAAATTTCGCCTAAAGGTATATAATGGAAGTGTCGAAAGACAAATATATTGATTTTGCTTGGAGGTATTTACTATAAAAAAATTTTCGAGCTTTGAAACTGCAACGCACTTCAAAATGACATATTTTTGATACAAGAAAAGGCAAATCCCACAGATAATGCTGACGCATATCTGTGGGATTTAACGCGTTATTGTACAAAAAGATGTTGTTTTGAAGCAAAACTGCCTTATTAACGCTCAGCCTTGCGTTGAGGTTCTTTTCTTATCCGATTAAAACGGTTGGAAAGCGGCCGTATAAATCTCCTGCTCGCTTAAACCTTGGGAATCGACACCTTGTTTACCGAGGCCTGAAGGATAAGCAGCGCGTCGGTGACGGTCACAAATCCGTCAAGATTTGCGTCGGCAAGTGATTTTTGTTCCTTTTCAAGACCGATTTTTCCCACCGAGGATTGCAGCACGAGCAGCGCGTCGGTGACGCTTATTTCTCCGTCGGCGTTAACGTCTCCCACGGAGAAAACCGTCATTTGGCCTTTTTCCGACACGGCCGTGGAAAACGAAATCATGGGAATCCCCGCCGATGAACACATATTGACCGTTTCGGGGAAGGTGTTTTCGGTGGCGGCATACCAAATGCCGGGGTTGTAAACCGAGGATGGGGCGTTATATTTGACCTGAGTTATCTGCTCGTCCGACGTGAGCGTAACGCTGTTATATCCCGTTATTTCGGTCGAAAGGGGAGAGGTGTTGTTGTTCAAAAGAAAACCCTTTATGCCGCCGTTTTCAAAGGACATAAGCCCCTTTCCCACATAGTCGAAATAGAGCGTGACGCTTTTTTTGTCCTCCGAAAGTCGGTATCCCTTTATCTGCGGCCCGGCCGTCATGTTGAGCCCGCCGCCGTCGTATATAACCGACCCCGCAAGCGCCGAAAGCCTTTTGGCAATGTAATATTTGCAGTAGGGGTGGAGATTGTTTTTGTGCTCCCTGTCCTTCCAAATGTCGGAGGTGGCGGCCATATAGGTGTTGTCGACGGCCGTGGGAATAAGCCCCATTGCCGCTCTTACCGCGGCGGTGGGAAGAAATGCCCAACCCTCCTCGGTGCCGTTGAACATGGAGGGCAGCTCGGTTACGAATACGGGGAAATTTTTGTTTGTCAAATTGCTGTTTTGCCGCATATATTCCACAAGAGCCGAGAACCTGTCGACATATGTTTCATAGGAACCGGATATAAAATCACTCTCTCCCTGATACCATATCATGCCGGCAATGGCCGTGTGTTTAAAGGGGCGCATATAATGATTATACATAAAGCGGGTGGGAATTTTCGTGCCCGCATAATTTGTTTTATAAAGCCCGTCCGAGTCCTTTTCGTCGGTTTTAAGAGCGTTTGACACCTCGTTCGGCAAAAAGGCGTTTATGGCCTGACCGTTGCCGTTTATCTCTATTATACCCACGGGAATTTTGCCGTCGGTTTTTTCGATAATGTCCCTTGCAAAGAAATATCCCACGGCCGAAAAATCCTTCACGCTTTCGGGAGAGGTTTTTTGCCAGCCGCCGTTTTGAATAATGTCTTTGCACTCCTCGTCCGAGCCCTGAGCGGGATAGGCGTTTTGATAGACAAGGCCGTTGTTGCATATGCGTATGGGGTCGGACTCATCGGGAACAACGTTCTTTCCGCCGTAGTTTTCGGGAGAGTTTGTCACCGCCTCGTCAAAGGTATAGGCGATGTTCGACTGCCCCACGGCCATGTATACGTCGCCGACAAGGATGTTTTTCAGGGTTATTTCCTTGGTTCCGCACCTGACGGTCATGTCGCTGCCCTCTGTTTCGGCCTCAAGGGCTTTGGGATAGGTGACCGACCATTCGCCGTTTTCGACGATTCCGTCGGCGCTTTGGTCCTTAAATTCAACCGTGACCGTTTCTCCGTCGAGAGAGGAGTCGGCAAATCCGAAAACACGGAACTGTTCCCCCCGCTGTATGACCATGTTGTCACCGAAGGTGCCGGAAATTTTAAAGGAGGAAAAATCCTTTTCGGCGGCTCCCGCAAAGCCGCTGCCGGTCAGGGCGAGGGCCGCGGTCAGCGTTGAGGAAACAAGGGTTTTAAGTATTTTGTTCATAAAATCCACTCCGTAAGTTCGTTATTATCCTTTCCGATAATAACATAAAAAGGCAAAAAAATCAATGACCGCGGCAGCCGAGATTTCAAAAATTGTTTACAAATTCTTTGTTGACAAAAAAATGCCTTTATGATAAATTGTTAATCGGTTAATTGTTAATCGGTTAAATAAATCGAAAGGAGAGGGAAAATGCTGTCGAAAATTGAGGAAATATCACTTCTCCAGCGGCAGTTTCTCACATATCACCGCCTTAATCATCAAAAGTTTTTGGAGGGTCTCGGGCTCTATTACGGACAGCCTATGATGCTCATGTGCCTTGCCGATAACGGCGAGCTTTCCCAAAAGGAGCTTGCCCGTTTTCTCCACACCTCATCGGCCGCCGTGGCCGTTTCGGTCAAAAGGCTCGAAAAAAAGGGGCTGCTCAAAAAAAGGGTGGATAAGGAGGATATGCGGTTTAACAAAATTGCGCTGACCGAGGAAGGTGCAAAAAAGGCCGCCGCCGCCAAGGAAGGTATGGGTGCCGTCGACAAACGGTGCTTTGACGGCTTTTCGGAGGAGGAGCTTGACGCTCTTGTGCGCTTTTACGAACGAATGATAAAGAATCTCGAATCGGAGGTAAAAGAATGAAACGATGGTTTAAATACATAAAGCCCTATGCGCTTTATTTTATAACGGGTCCGCTGTGCATGATAGTGGAGGTTGTGGGAGAAATTTTTATGCCTTTCTTCATGGCACAGATAATAAATAATTACAGTGCGGGCAATCTGACGGTGGGCTCAAGCCTCGGCTATATGATAGGTATGGTGTTAACAGCCTTATGTATGATGCTCGGCGGCGTGGGCGGCTCCTATTTCGGAGCCAAGGCCTCGGTCAACTTTGCGGCCGACATAAGAAACGACGTCTATAAAAAGGTTCAGGCCTTTTCCTTTGCCAACATCGACAGATTTTCCACCGGCTCTCTTGTCACCCGTCTCACCAACGACGTGACCCAGCTTCAGAACTTTGTCAACATGGTGCTGAGAATGGCGCTGCGCGCTCCCGGCATGATGATCGGCGCGCTTGTGATGTCCATTGCGCTCGAGCCGAGACTGTCCATGATATTCCTTGTGAGCATACCGGTGCTGCTTGTCGCAATATTTATCATAACCAAAATGGGATTCCCCCGTTTCACCCGAATGCAGACCAAAATCGACGGGCTCAACTCCACCGTTCAGGAAAACATCACAAATGTCCGCGTAGTCAAGTCCTTTGTGCGCGAGGATCATGAGGAACAGAAATTTGCAAAGGCCAACCGCGACCTTAAAAAGACCGGTATGGGCGCCATGAAGGTCATGATATTCCTTCAGCCGGTCATGAGCCTTTGTATGTATGCCACCATAATCGCCGCCGTGTGGTTCGGCAGCAAGCTTGTCATGAACGCGGGCATGGAGGTGGGCAACCTTTCGGCCTTTATAACCTATGTCACCCAAATTCTCATGTCGCTGCTTATGGTGACCATGCTTTTCATGTTTTCATCCCGTGCAATGGCCTCGGCAAAGCGTATCACCGAGGTGCTTGACGAGCCTCTCGACCTTAACGACGACAATGCCGCCCATAGAGAGCTTGCCGTTCAAAAGGGCAGGGTGGAGTTTAAAAATGTCGGTTTCAGATATTACAAAACAAGCGAGGACGCCGTGCTTTCCGACATAAATCTCACCGTCGAGCCGGGCGAAACGGTGGGAATAATCGGCTCCACGGGCTGCGGAAAAACCACACTTGTTTCGCTCATCCCCCGTCTTTACGACTGCGATGAGGGCGAGGTGCTTGTGGACGGAGTCAACGTTAAAGATTACAGCCTTTATCATCTCCGCGAGGGAATCGGCATGGTGCTTCAGAAAAACGTGCTTTTCTCGGGCTCCATTTCCGACAATCTCCGTTGGGGAGACGCCTCGGCCGATGACGGACAGATCGCCGACGCCGCAAGAAAGGCGCAGGCCGATATGTTCGTAAAAAGCTTCCCCGACGGGTATGAAACCATGCTCGACCAAGGCGGAACAAACGTTTCGGGCGGACAGAAACAGCGGCTTTGCATTGCGAGAGCGCTGCTTAAGCATCCGAAGATACTCATTCTCGACGACTCCACAAGCGCCGTCGATACAGCCACCGAGGCAAAAATCCGAGAGGCCTTTGCAACCGAGATTGCCGACGCGACCAAAATCATAATCGCACAGCGCATTTCTTCGGTTAAGGATGCCGACAAGATCGTCGTTATGGACGACGGCAAAATAACCGGCGTGGGCAGTCATGCCGAGCTCATTGAAAACAACGAAACCTATAAGGAAATTTACTGGTCTCAGATAGATAAGGAGGGAAATTGAGATGGAAAAGAAAAGAACTCTTGAAGACCTCCAAAAGCAATACAGCCGCTCGGGCGGACCGGGACGAAAGAGAGGTCCCATGGGTCACGGACCCGGCGGCCCCGGAATGAGGGGCGCAAAAGGCAAGCCAAAAAACATGGGCGCCACGGTAAAACGCCTGCTTCATTATGTGGGAGCTTATAAATTCCGCTTTGTCATCGTACTTGTATGTATGCTGCTCAACACGGCGGCAAGCCTTTGCGGCTCCTATATGCTTGCGCCCATTATCAACCGCCTGACCCTTTTTGTTACGGGAAACCAAGGCACCATGAGCGCCATGGAAAGCTTTGCCGACGGCATTATCGAAAAGATTTGCGGTCTGCCGGTGATTTCCGCGGCAATGGCGTCGACGGCGGGCGCGGTCACGGTTTATATAACCTCCGCCCTTGCCCTTCTTGCCGCAGTTTATGTCATTTCCATAGCCTGCACCTATCTTCAGGCCCGCCTTATGCTTTCCATAAGCCAAAATTCGGTGGAGCGCATAAGAAACGATCTGTTTTCCAAAATGCAGGCTTTGCCCGTGAGATATTTCGACCGCAACTCCACCGGCGAGGTTATGAGCCGCTATACCAACGACATCGATAACATCGACACCATGCTCAACAACTCCCTTGTGTCCATTGTCAGCGGCGCGGTAACCCTAATCGGAACCTTTGTTTTCATGATAACCACCAACATCTGGCTGACCCTCATCACCGTCGCCTTTGTGCCGGTTTTCCTTTTCGCCGGCGGATTTATAGCGGGAAAGAGCAGCAAATATTATTCCGGTCAGCAGGCCGCCATCGGCGCCGTCAACGGATATATCGAAGAAAGCGTTACCGGCAGCAAGGTTGTCAAGGTGTTTAACCACGAAAAGGTTTGCGAGGAGGAATTCGAGCTTTTAAACGACGATCTTCGCGAAAAGCAGTTCAAGGCGCAGTTCTACGGCGGAATTATGGGACCCATTATGGGAAACAGCTCTCAGGTATGCTACGGTGTTACCATAGGTGTCGGCGGAATTCTCATGTGTCTCGGCCGCATGACCCCCGGTGCCCTGACCGTCTTTGCGGGATATTCCCGTCAGTTCTCCCGCCCCATAAACGAAATTTCCATGCAGATGAGCACCATATTCGCCGCCCTTGCGGGTGCCGAGCGGGTGTTTGCGGTTATGGATGAGCTTCCCGAGGTGGACGAGGCCGAGCAAAAGGCCAAAACCCTTGAAAATGTCGAGGGTGAGGTTAAATTCGAACACGTCACCTTCGGATATGTTCCCGAAAAGACGGTTTTAAAGGAACTTTCCCTTTACGCAAAGCCGGGTCAGAAAATCGCCTTTGTCGGCTCCACCGGAGCGGGAAAGACCACCATTACCAATCTTCTCACAAGATTTTACGACATAAACGAGGGTCAAATCCTCATAGACGGAGTTGACATTCGTGAATACAACCGTCTGACCATACGCAAAAAGATTTCCATGGTTCTTCAGGATACCCACCTTTTCACGGGTACGGTCAGAGAAAACATCCGCTACGGCAGACTCGACGCCACCGACGAGGAGGTCGAGGCGGCGGCCAAGCTTGCAAGCGCCCATTCCTTTATAATGAGGCTGTCAAAGGGCTATGACACCGTTATCGAGGGCGACGGAGCCAACCTTTCGCAGGGTCAGCGCCAGCTTTTGAATATTGCCCGCGCCGCCATTGCCAACACCCCGATTTTGGTGCTTGACGAGGCCACAAGCTCGGTCGATACCCGCACCGAGCGGCACATAGAGCACGGTCTGGACCGGCTTATGAAGGGCAAAACCACATTTATAATTGCCCACCGTCTGTCCACCGTCCGCCATGCCGACGCCATTATGGTGCTTGAGCAGGGCAAGATAGTCGAACGGGGCACCCACGAGCAGCTCCTCGAGCAAAAGGGAAGATATTATCAGCTTTACACCGGCGCAGCCGAGCTCGACTGACCGAAGCATAGGTTTTCCGTTCGGGGCTTGTTTATATTACAATCCCTCCGTCACGGCTGTGCCGTGCCACCTCCCTTTACACAAGGGAGGCTT